>CAIWTI010000201.1 GCA_903915545.1 uncultured Actinomycetes bacterium
AGGTGATACGCGACGGCATGGGCCAGAGCCAGCGCCTCGCGAAGGACTGCGCCGACACCGTGATCACCAACGCGCTGGTGATCGACTGGTGGGGCATCGTCAAGTGCGACCTCGCGATCAAGGGCGGCAGGATCGCGAAGCTCGGCAAGGCCGGCAATCCCGACATCCAGCCCGGCGTCGACATCGTCATCGGCGCCGCGACCGAGATCATCGCCGGCGAGGGCATGATCGTCACCGCGGGCGGCATCGACACCCATATTCACTTCATCTGTCCGCAGCAGATCGAAGAAGCGCTGATGTCCGGGATCACCACCATGATCGGTGGTGGCACCGGGCCTGCCACCGGGACCAAGGCCACCACCTGTACACCGGGGCCGTGGCACCTCGCGCAGATGCTGAAGGCCGCTGAAGCTTTCCCGATGAACATCGGCTACACCGGCAAGGGCAACGTCAGCCTGACCGAGCCGCTTCGCGAGCAGGTGCGCGCTGGGGCGATGGGCCTGAAGCTGCACGAGGACTGGGGCACCACGCCGCGCGCGATCGACACCTGTCTTGGCGTGGCGGACGAGTTCGACGTCCAGGTCGCCATCCACACCGATACCCTCAACGAGAGCGGTTTCGTCGAGGCGACCTTCGCCGCGTTCAAGGGGCGCACCATCCACACCTACCATACGGAAGGGGCTGGGGGCGGGCACGCGCCCGACATCATCCGCGCCTGTGGCGAGGCGAACGTCCTGCCGAGTTCCACGAACCCGACGCGGCCCTACACGGTCAACACCATCGACGAGCATCTGGACATGCTGATGGTGTGCCACCACCTCGATCCGGGCATTGCCGAGGACGTGGCCTTCGCCGAGAGCCGTATCCGCCGTGAGACGATCGCAGCGGAGGACATCCTGCATGACCTCGGTGCGTTCTCGATGATGTCGTCCGACAGCCAGGCGATGGGGCGGATCGGCGAGACAGCGCTGCGCTGCTGGCAGACGGCCGACAAGATGCGTCGCCAGCGCGGTGCGCTGGCCGGGGATCCGGCAATGAGCGACAACGCCCGCATCAAGCGCTACCTCGCCAAGTACACGATCAATCCGGCGATTACCCACGGGATCGCGCATGAGGTGGGCAGCATCGAGGTCGGCAAGCTTGCGGATCTCGTGCTCTGGAAGCCTGCCTTCTTCGGCGTCAAGCCAAGTCTGATCCTCAAGGGCGGCACGATCGCCGCCGCGGCGATGGGTGATCCGAACGCGAGCATCCCGACGCCGCAGCCGGTGCATTACCGACCCATGTTCGGCGCCTATGGGGCGGCGATCGCCGCCGGCAGCGTCACCTTCGTCTCGCAGGCGGCGCTTGCGGCGGGCCTGGGGCAGCAGCTCGGGCTCGTCAAGCGCCTCGTCGCCGTGCAGGGGTGTCGGCAGATCCAAAAGACCGACCTCGTGCACAACAGCTACTTGCCAAAGATCGAGGTGGATCCGCAGAACTATCGCGTACGCGCCGACGGCGAGTGGCTGTGGTGTGAGCCGGCTGAGGTGCTGCCGATGGCGCAGCGCTACTTCCTGTTTTGAGTGGTCCGATGAGTGCCCTGATCACACGTGCCCCGGTGGACGGTCCGGTCGCAGGCGAGCTTCGGCTGCCCTTTGAACTACGTACCCGGACTCGGGTCCTTGCTCGCATGACCGATGGCACTGAGGTCGCCGTCATGCTCGAGCGTGGCGGGCCGCCGCTTGCAGATGGCGACGTCCTCGCGGCCGCCGACGGTAGGCGTGTGCGGATCCGCGCCGATGATGAGGACCTGCTGCACGTGACCTGCGCGGATGCGACGGCGCTTGCACGGGCCGCTTACCATCTGGGCAACCGGCATGTGAAAGTGGAGGTCGGTGACGGGTGGTTGCGGATCGCGTCCGACTCAGTGCTCGAAGGCATGCTGCGGCAGCTGGGCGCGTCGGTCACTGCCCTGCGCGCGCCCTTCGCTCCAGAGCATGGGGCCTACGGCGCCGGCCACCATCACTCGCACGGCGGCGAGGAGGGCGCACGCTATGCACCCAGGATCCACGATTTTGTCGCGCGCGACCGATGAGCATCGATCGGTCTTTTTTTCAGCTGCTGCGGCTCGCCAGTCCAGGGCTGCCCATCGGGGGCTACAGCTACTCACAGGGCCTCGAGAGTGCGCTTGCCCTTGGGCTTGTGACCGATGCGGACAGCGCCGAGGCGTGGCTCAGAGGCGTGCTCGAGGGGCCCATGGCGCATTTCGATGCGGCGGTCGTTGCAGAGTGCGTGAGCGCCGGTGCCCGCGGTGAGCTGACCGCCCTCGCGGGACTCGGCGAGCGCTATCTGGCGACCCGCGAGACCGAGGCGGCCCGACGCGAGACGCTGCAGATGGGCTATTCGCTGCGCACTTTGCTTGCGACCCTGCCAGAGGGCGAGCGGGCACAGTGGCCCGAGGCACGCGGTGACCTGGCGTTCCCGGTGGCTTGGGCGGTGGCAGGGCGTTCCTTTGGCCTCGACCGGATGTCGATTGTCGGTGCTTACCTCTACGGTTGGCTGGAGAACCAGATGCTGGTGCTGATGAAGGCCATGCCGCTCGGGCATACCGCGGCGCAGGCGCTCACCTCGGCGCTGCTGCCGGCCCTCGAGCGCGCGACGGCGACGGCGCTGGAGATTTCGATCGAGGACTGGTCTGGCTGTGCCCCCATGCTCGGGATCGCAGCAATGCGTCACGAGACGCAGTACACGAGATTGTTCAGATCCTGATGCGCGCGATGAGTCCCGTGTGAGGTCATCGGTCGGCGGCGGGGACGTGTGTGACGAAGGAGAAATCGATGAGCTTAAGTCCGTTACGGGTGGGAATCGGCGGTCCGGTGGGCTCTGGCAAGACCCATCTGACGTGGGCTTTGTGCTCAGCGCTGCGTGATCGCTACAACGTCGCCGCCGTCACCAATGACATTTATACGCAAGAAGACGCCGAGTTCCTCGTGCGCAACGCAGCATTGTCAGCCGATCGGATCCTTGGCGTGGAAACCGGAGGCTGTCCGCACACAGCCATCCGCGAGGATGCCTCGATCAACCTCGAAGCCGTGCGACGCCTGACCGAGCGGCATGCGGCGCTCGATCTGGTGTTCATCGAGAGCGGTGGCGACAATCTCGCGGCGACCTTCAGTCCGGAGCTGTCTGACCTGACGATCTACGTGATCGACGTCGCGGCAGGCGACAAGATCCCCCGCAAGGGTGGGCCTGGCATCTGTCGCTCGGATCTGCTGGTGATCAACAAGATCGATCTTGCCCCTCACGTCGGTGCGTCGCTCGAGGTGATGGATCGCGACGCCCGCAAGATGCGTGGCGAGCGTCCCTTTGTGTTCTCGAACCTGAAGACGGGCGAGGGGCTCGCTTCGATCATCGCGTTCATCGAGCGGCAGGGTCTGCTCGCGCCGTCGCCCTGAGGGCGGCGGCGAAAG
>CAIWTI010000202.1 GCA_903915545.1 uncultured Actinomycetes bacterium
CGGCTTGAGCAGATAGTCGAATGCCTCGACGGCAAACGCGTCGACGGCGTACCCGGCATGGGCAGTCACGAACACGACCGCGGGCGGCTCATGTGCCGAGCGAATCAGCCGCGCAGCGTCGATGCCCGTGAGGCCAGGCATTTCAACGTCGAGAAAGATCGCATCGCAGCCTGCGGCAACGAGGGTGAGAGCCTCGCTCGCGTTCGTGGCCTCGCCGACGATCTCAATCCCCGCGTATCCCGAGAGGAGATAGCGAAGCTCCGAACGTGCGGGTGCCTCGTCGTCGACCAGCGCAACGCGAATGCTCATCCCACCGGCACCTCGAGCCTGACGACTGTCCCGAACGGAAAGGAGCGCAGCCGAACGCCTTCGCCGTACGCGGCGGTGAGACGTTGGTGGACGCTCGCAAGACCGAGACCAGTGCCGTCGGGGCTCTCGGAAACCCCAGGTTCAAGGACGCGTTCAAGCGCGTCGCGCGCGATGCCGCGGCCGTCGTCGCGCACGGTGACGCGCAGGCTGCCGCGCCGCACGCGGGCTCGAACGATGAGGCGAAGGGGGCGGTCTGTCTTCCCGTGCTTGATCGCGTTCTCGACGATCGGTTGCACGAGAAACGGCGGCAGCCGCACCGTGCGTGCGTCGGCGGGAACGTCGACTGTGACTTCAAGCTGCGACCCGAAGCGCGCCTGCTCAAGCGCGAGGTAGCTCTCGATGTGTCGCAGTTCCTCTTCGAGGGTGACGAACTCGTTTCCGCGGGCGAGCTTTGACCGCACGTAGTCGGCGAATGCGAGCACGAGGCCTCGGGCGCGATCGGGATCGGTGCGGACGAGCGAGGCGATCGTATTGAGGGCGTTGAAGACGAAGTGCGGCTCCATCTGCGCCTGCAAGGCGGTGGTCGTCGCGGACGCGAGCTCGGAGAGCTGCAGCTGGGCCGAAAGCTGGTCGCCCAGCTGTTCGAGTGTCTCGACGGCCGCTTCGTCAAGTGGTGACCCGTCAGTCGCGAACGCGACAACCGCGCCCGCTGGGCCGTCGGACGCACGCAGGGGGATCACGGCGGCAGCTCCGAGCGGGCAGGCGGGATGCCCACATTCGACGCGCAACCCCAGTGGGGCAAGCAGGGGCCGGTCTTGGGCGAGCGCTTCAAACACCGGTCGGATCGGGGTGTCACCGCGGTGGTGGTGATCTGCACCTGCACCGACAAAGGCGAGTACCTCGTGGCGGTCGGTTACAGCAACCGCTCCGAAGCCGAGCTTCTCGAACAGCTCGTAGGCGACGGTCCGCGCGGCCTGCTCCGAGAGCCCGCGGCGAAGCTCAGGAAGCGTGGCAGCAAGCAGCTCAAGTGCTGGCGGCTGCCGTCTCGACCGGCGGACTCTCGGCATCGTGCGCCTCGCGTTAGACGGCGCGGATCCGAACGGCAGTGCCGTAGGCGCAGATCTCGGTCCAGTTCGGGCCCATCTCTGACGTGTCGAAGCGCATGGCGACGATCGCGTTGCCGCCCTTCGCCTCGGCCGCCTCAACCATCCGCTGGACTACTTCGGTGCGGCTGTCTTCAAGCGCCTTGGTCATTCCCTTGAGCTCGCCACCGAGGATCGACTTCAAGCTCGCGCCGATCTGCGAACCGATGTTGCGCGAGCGAACCGTCAGGCCAAACACTTCGCCGAATACCTCTTCGATCGTGTACCCGGGCACGTCGTTCATGGTCGAAATCAACACAGTTCGAGCACCTCCGGAATTGTCGCGACACGCTGTCCTGGCCAGTCTCGCACTTCGAGCCACACTGGGTCGCGGCCCGGTGGGACGATCAGCACCGACGTCATGCCCGTCGCCTCTGCGCCGACGAGTTCGTTGTTCGCGCCGTCACCGACAAAGAGGCACTCCTGCGGGTCGAGGCCAAGGGCTGCGGCGGTCGCCAGATAGATCTCGGGCTCGGGCTTCACAAGGCCTGTCGTCGCCGAGAACGTCGCGGTGTCGATCAGCGGCGCAAGCGAGGTCTCCGGCCACAGCACCGCGACGTCCTCCGAGCACATGGAGATCAGACCCGTGCGGATCCCGCGATCGCGTAACGCTAGAAGCGTGTCGAGGACACCCTCGCGTGGGTTCAGTACGCCGCGTGTGAATGCGAAGCGCGCTTCGACGTGTGCGGGCACGTGTTCTTCCGGCACGCCAAGGGCGCGCAGCGCGCGGTCAAACGGGCCGGTTTGCGAAACGCGGTAGGTCGAACGCATGCGCTGGTGGAG
>CAIWTI010000203.1 GCA_903915545.1 uncultured Actinomycetes bacterium
CGCATTGTCGAGAGCGGCGATCTGCTCCTCGGTGATGCCCGCTCCGGGCGTCCGCGCGGCGAGCTCGTCCTGTGCCCCGAGAGCCGCCGCAATGCGTAGCCGCGCGAGCTCGAGGAGGTTCGCGGGCACGGCATCCCAGGCGGCCGCGTGCATCCGCTCGATCGCATCGTGCGCGCCCGGCGCGATCTCAGCGATCGAACGCAGCGGGGTGAAGGAAGGTGCTCCCATACCGCGATGCTAGATCGCCTGGGTGGTGGTCACAAGGTGCCGCCAAGAACCCGGGCGATCACTTCTTGGCGGTACGCAAAGATCTGTTCAACGTCCCGGCGGACGAAGAGGCGCTCGATCAGGCGACCGAGCAGTCCGAATGGGAGGCGGTAGCGCACGACGTCGCGCAGCAACGTGCCTCCTGGGGCGGGTTCGAAGGTGTGCGTGTGGTGCCACAGCGCATATGGGCCGCGCAGCTGGCGATCGACGAACCGCACGCCCGGCTCCCACGCCTCGATTCGCGTCTTCCAACGAATCGGGATGCCGTGCAAACGCAAGCGATAGTCGATCAGCGCACCTTCACCCATAGGGATCGGTCGCGGTGTGAGCACCCGGAAGCGAAGGAATGGGGGTGTGATCTGCTCGAGGTTGTGCGCGTCGGCGAAGAACACGAACGCCTCGTCGGGAGGCAGCGGCACAAACTGTTCGCGCTCAAGGACATGCGCGCGACGGTCGATCTGCTCGGTCATCTCCCAAGTGTCGCGGGTACGTGCCGGTTGCCGTCGCAGTGTCTTACGCTGTTTGCCAGAACTCGTTCGTGTGCGTAACGCCTTCGATCGTCACGCGCGCCGGTGTGGGAATTGACCGAAGCGATCCGGGTCGGAGCGCAATGACTTTCGCCAGAACGTCTGCAGCTGTGCCGCTTTCGGCAACCACGGTTGCAATCGATCGGACGCCGGGAGACCCGGTTGCGGGATCGATCAGATGATGCGCGTCGCTCCCTCCGGCGCCGCGCCAGCTCCGTGTTTGCCAGCCCGACGTTGCAACTCCTGAGCCCTCGGGGAGAGCTAGAAGCGTGTCACTGTCGCCTTCCACGCCGACCAGATGCGTTTCGCGTGCCGCGACGAGATCACCACCCGCGTCGACGAGGACGGCTCCTGTCGAGATGCGTTCGCGAAGAAATGTCGCAAGTCTGTCCGCCATCCACCCTTTGGCGATGCCACCCAGATCGAGAGATGAGCCGGCCGGGATTGCAACGGTGCACGCTGCATCGTCAACGGAGATCGAACCTACGGTTTCCGTGCGACCGGCTTCCCAAACAGGGCCGTGCTCAAAGCTCGCGACGTACCCCGCTCGCCGGAGCGCGTTGCCGATAAGCGGGTCGAACACGCCTTGCGTCCGACGCTTCCAGATACGTGCTTCCACGACAAGCGCCCGCGTTTCTGGCGAGACGACAACGGATGAGCCGGCAGCATCGTTGATCCGCGCGATGTCACTCGTCGGTCGGAAGCGGGACCACACCGACTCATCGGCTTCGACAAACGCCGCGGCGGAATCAGCGACAGCAGATGAAACGCACCCGTCGTGGTGGATGCGCCAGGTGGTGCCGGTCGCCTGCCACTCCCACGCGGCCGAGGTTCGCACGCCGCTTCTGCGTGGAGTGGCGAAGGTGAGCATCGCGGTCGCTTCGGGATTACGCAGCAGTTGTCAGGTTGGAGCCAGAGGCGCCTCCACGGCGTCGATCGACTGCGTTGCCAATGACGGAGTCGAGGATCGTGCTGGAGATCGGCTCACGGCCCTGTGCGGCACGGCCCTGCTGCACGCTCTGCTCAATCACCGACATCAACGAGCTGCGACTAACGCCCTTCTGGGATGCGATGTCGGACAGAGACGAGCCCTGCTTCATCGTCGAACGAAGATCGTCCATCGACATGGAGAGCATGTGTGCGACCGGGCTGAGCGAACCTTGGAGGTACGCAGTCGGCGGAGGAGACATCATCGTCATAGGCTGCGCACCTGAGACGGCCATCGGAGACTGTGAGCCGATGGAGGAAATGGCGTTCATAGGAGATCCTTCGGTTGCGACACGCGCCTGCGCACGATGATGATCGGCTGCTGCCGGTCGCGGTTGAAGGGTCGAGCTCGAACGACCCTCTGTAGTTCTACGCAGCAACGAAGGGGCATCCGCCGATGCCGTTATTGCCTGCGTGCGCGACGATCACCAAGGAACGCCACGCAACTGCGACTTTCAGGGGTGATCGGTATGACACGTTCTCTCCACCGCGACTCCACAGCGCGCGCACTTTTTGTCGTTGTGGCGCTCGCGTACCTCTTGGTCGCGCTGCTTACGGCGGTTCGGGCCACGGCGTCGACGTCGTCGACGCCAGTGAAGGTCACGGCTGGCAAGCCGAGCGAATACCGCTTCACCGTGGTTCCGCTCATCGTGCGACTGCCGGGGGTGGTGAGGTTTACGGTGACGAACGTTGGCGCCCGGCCACATCAGTTCAAGGTGTGCACGACGCCCGTCAAGACTGCGGCGCTCCACACCTGCGTTGGGAAGACGACCTCGCTTCTAAAGAAGGGGAAGTCGGCAACGCTCGTGGTCTCCTTCGCGAAGGCAGGGCGGTTTGAGTACCTCTCGACACCGGCCGACGCGGCGCGCGGCATGAAAGGTCTGCTGACCGTCAAGGCCCGCGTTCCGCTCCCTGTCACCACCACGCCTGCCGTGACGACGCCCATCACGACGGTAAGCGTTACGACGACGTCAACAACGACACCGACGACGACGGGCAGTGCCTCGACCGCTGCCGGAAGCGTCGTCTGGACGAACGTCGGTTGCGGTGGCTGCCATGTGCTCGCATCGCTCAAGGGCGCCGTCAATTCGAGTCTGAACTCCACACACCCTGAGCCATTCAAAGGCGGGGCCTTGACCCAGCAACAGATCTCGGACGTCTCGGCCTATATCAACGCAAGTTGACGGTACGTCGAGCGTTCCTCGGCGCGCCCTAACGACAACCACACACCCGTAAGAGAAGATAGAGCCGGGTGGATGAGGGGCTGCTGATTCTCGTCGTTGGAGCCGTTCTCGCCGCGAGTGTCGCGGCGGCGTTCGGTGCGGCCCGTACGGGGCTTCCTGTCCTCGTTGCGTTCCTTGGGATCGGGATGTTGCTCGGCTCCGATGGCCCAGGCGGCATCGCGTTCGACGACGCCGCACTCACGAGGCAGATTGGAACCGTCGGGCTTGCCCTGATCCTCTACGAGGGTGGCTTGCAGACGTCGTGGCGTCGGCTGCGCGAGATCGCGGTGCCGGCCGCGCTGCTCAGCACCGTTGGTGTTGTCGTCAGCATGCTGCTGACGGCACTTGCCGCGCACGTGCTCTTCACCCTCACATGGCTTGAGTCGGCGCTCCTCGGTGCTGTCGTAGCGTCGACCGATGCGGCGGCAGTCTTCGCGACCCTGCGATCGACCCATATCCGGCGCCGCCTCGCCCGTACGCTGGAGGCTGAGTCGGGTGGGAACGATCCCATGGCGATCGCGCTCACGCTCGGTCTGATCGCCTGGATTGAGCATCCGGCGAGCAATGGATTCGTCAATCTCGTGTGGCTTGTCGTACGACAGCTCGGACTCGGTCTTGTCGTTGGCTTGGTATTCGCCTACGCGGCGACCCGGATCTTCTCGCGCATCCCCGACGCAGTCGGCGCGTTCGTCCCTGTTGCGTCGATCGCCGCGGCCGCGCTCTCATTTGGGGCAGCTGACGTGGTCGGAGGTAGCGGCTTCCTTGCGGTGTACATCGTCGGGCTTGCGGTCGGCAGTACGCCGTCCCGGTACCGCCAACAGCTCGCCGCGTTTCACGAAGGGATGGCGTTTCTTGCGCAAGTCGTGCTGTTTATCGTGCTTGGCCTGCTTGTCTTTCCGCGCGAGCTCCCAGGAGTGGCGCTGCCAGGCCTTGGCCTTGCCGCCGCTCTGATCTTCGTCGCTCGTCCAGCGGCCGTGTGGGCTTCGACGGCGTTCTCGCCGTTCCGAACCCGCGAGCGCCTTCTGCTCGGGTGGGCGGGTCTGCGAGGCGCCGCCCCGATCGTGCTGGCGACGTTCGCCATGACATCGAACGTCCAGCACAGCGCCACGATCTTCAACTGTGTGTTCTTCGTCGTGATCGTCTCAGCGCTTTTGCAGGGAACGACGCTTGAGCTTCTGGCCCGTCGCCTCGGCCTCGTTTCAACCGCGCCGCCGACGTCGGTTCCCAGAGTGATTCCACCTGATCTGTACGTGACGGAGTTCCTCGTCGAAGGCAACCACGCGATCAGCGGTTCAGCGGTACGAGAGCTCGGGCTGCCACGTGACGCGCTCGTTGCGGTGATTCGTCGTAGTGGTGAGGCGATTCCCCCGCGCGGGAGCACAGTGGTCGCTGCCGGCGACCGCCTCTCGATCATCGCGCCACGCGATCGTGGCCCGGATCTCGAGGATGTTCTTGGCCGCTGGCGCCGACTCATCTAAGCGATCACGGGCACTGCTGTGCAACGATGGATTGCGTCACCGGGAGTGCCTGGAGGGGCGAGTGATGCAGAAGCGTTCAAATCATCGAGTAGGTCGACTGCGCATGCGCGGGCTTGCTGCCGCCCTGTTTCTGTCTGTGCCTCTCGTCATGGGTGTTGCGCAAGCAACGGCGCGGGTGGGTTCGAGTCACGCGACGGTGATTGCGGTCACCGCGGGTAAGCCGACGGAGCTGGCGTTCACGCTGTCGCGTCGCGTTGGCCTTCCGATTGGCACGGTCACGTTCCGGGTGACAAATCGCGGCAAGGCCACCCATCAGTTCACCGTGTGCGCGTACCCGTCATCGGGTGCCTTCGGCACCGCGTGTACCGGGAAGGCGACCAAGCCGCTCGAACCTGGTCAATCGGCGACGCTCACCGTGACCTTCAAGAAGGGCGGGTCGTACGAGTACCTGTCGGGGCTCGGAGATCAGGCGCTCGAAGGCATGCGCGGCATCCTGACGATCAAGAGCGCGGCTGTGGCGAAATCGTCGAGCGCGTCAGCAACCGCAGCAGTGATCAATCCAACCGCCGCGACGAGCGCCGGTGAGACCGGCGACAAGGTGGCGGGCGCGACCGTAATCCAGTCGGCTGGCTGCCTCACCTGTCACACGCTCGTCAACTTGAAGGGTGGGGTGGACCAGTCGCTCAACTCGTTCCACCCCGAGCCATTCCTGCACGGGCCGCTGACGCCGAAGCAGTTGCGTGACCTCGCCGCATACATCGACGAGAGCACCCCGTAGGCTGCCCCCGCCGATGGCGTTCGTACGGTCTTAAGCGTTGATCGACGCCTTCTTCGCCTCAACACTTTCTGGGGCGTAGCCGGCGTCGCGCAGCATCCGTCGCAGGTCGACGATCATCTGCTGGTCGATGTCTTTGTCTCTGGGGATCTCGAGGAACTCGCGCTCCGGACAGAGTGTGAGGGTGAGCTTGCCGTTCGCTTCGTTCTCGATCACACCGAGAGCGTCGAAGAGCGCGTGGACGTTTCGCCACTCGATGTTCCCGCTCGACGGATGGCTGAAGATCTGCCGGATTGTGTCGCGGTGATGCGCGGTGACGATGCGCTCATCCATGGATACCTCCACATTCAGATGGTTGGTTGCTACGGGCGGGCACGGCGCATCTCCTAGCGATCGCGCTGGGCGCGAACCATCCACAGCTGCTCTTCAAGCGCGAGTGCAACCTTGATCAGCACATCTTGGCTCGCCAAGTCGTGTGCGCCAACCGAGGCGATACGGACCCGGCAATTGGCAACGGCTTCGATCAACCGATGGGTGAGGATCTGGATGACCTCACGGTCGGGAAGCGGGCCTGTCGTGACATCGGTCAGCTCGCTGCTTTCGGCAACGGTCTTTGCCTGACCGTCGGGCGAGTAGCCGACGGCAACTGAGCGTTCGGCGACGAGGTCGGCGAGGGTCGACCAGCTGGCGACAAACTCGTCGAGTTCAAGGTGGATCGATCGGAAGCCTGCTCCGACGACGCTCCAGTGGAGATGTTTGCCGAGGAGCGCGAGGTTGATCAGTTCAGCGAGAGTTGCCTGAAGCTCGCGGCCGATCTCAATCTGCTCGTGATGCGAAAGCGTTGGGTGAGCTTCGCCCTGCTGGATGGTTTCGATCGTTGTCATGATCAATCCTCTCGTGTGATGGAAGCCGGATAACCAGACGCGTGTTGCGACGGTTGACGTGCTCCAACCCGAGTGCTGAGGGCGGAAGGTGCGAGTCGATCGGTTGAGTCTCGCAGTGCGGCGACCTCAAGCCGGATGTGTTACCCGGCGAGTCGTCTTGGCACAGCGTATCCCTTGCCTGTCGAGTGCGAAGCAGGGTTCCCCCCGATGTTTGCAGTCGTGGGGCGTCGTGCCGTCGCCGGCTGGTGCAACTCCGCCGGCAAGCTCGATGTAAACGGCGCTGCACCGGTTGATCACAGGGAGTTCTGGTCGGGCTCCCGGGCGGTGTCGACGATTCGGCCGTGGATCTCCTGTGTGAGTTCCTCTACACGCGTTGTCAGCCTGGTGTTCTCGGCAAGGAGCGACCGGAGGAGTGCGACTTCGTTGCGGGCATCCTGTTGTCGAGTTGCTGCGTCGACGGCCACGGCCTCACGATGTTGCGCGTCAGCTTCGGCGTGCGCCTTGTCGCGGTCGGCCTGGCGGGTTTGCGCAAGCAGGATCAGTGGTGCGGCGTATGCGGCCTGAAGGCTGAATGCCAGGTTGAGCAGGATGAACGGGTAGAGGTCAAAGCGCACAAGGCCGGTCGCGTTCGCGAGGATCCAGATGCCGACGAGCGCGGTCTGTCCAAGCAGGAAGCGCGGTGTGCCGAAGAAGCGTGCGAATGCTTCGGCCTTCGCCCCAAAGGAGCCGGTGCCAAATGGTGCGGAGAGGTGTTCGTGGCGGGCCAAGAAGCGGAGGTGGTCGTCCTCAGGTGGTGGATCTGCGTTGACGGGAGGGTGAGTCGTCATGTGATCACGCGTCGTGTGAACGTTCGAATCCCGAGCCAGGTCAGGGCGACAAGCACAACCACGATTGCGCCAAGCACGATCGGAACCTGCATGTGCGAAACGCCGGGCGTCAGCGATGCGCGAAGGCCCTCGCTGACGTACACAAGCGGGTTGATCAATACGCCGATCTGGAGCCAGCGGACGGCCGAAAGTGCCGCCCATGGGTAGTAGACGCACCCAAGGAAGGTGACAGGAAGGACGACGATCGAGAAGATCAGCCCGATCTGGCGAGGCGGCACGATCGTCCCGAGGACGAGACCCATCGAGCCTGCCGTCAGGCTTGCGAGTACGACTACGAGCACGAGCAGCGGCCAGTTGAACGTGATCACGGGCGGCTGTGCCGGGATCCAGTAGACGAGGGGGAAGACCGCGCACGCGGCGATGATGCTCTGGACGGCGCTGAAGCAAATCTTCTCGAGCGCCACGACCCAGATCGCGATCGGTGCCATCAGGCGATCCTCGATCTCGCGCGTCGCCCCGAGCTCAGTCGAGAGCGGCAAGGCGACTGCAGCGATGCCTTGGAAGAAGATCGAGACGGCGATCAGACCGGGGAGGAGGACGGTCGCAAAGCGTGGGCCGGTCGCAGCACCGGTTGCGAAGCCGCCCCCACCCACTTTCGGCAGGACGTAGGTGAACACGAAGACGAAAAGCAGCGGGTTCATCAGCGTCCGCAGCGCGAACGAGACGGCTTCACGTGCAAGGACGCGTGAGTCACGCACGACGAGTCCCCAGAAGGCGCGGACGGGGAGGGGGAACGCGTCATTCACGGAGGCCTCTTCCTGTCAGGGTGATGAACACCGTTTCGAGTGTGGGCGCGGTGAGCGACACGTCGCGGAGCCCGTTTCCGGTGGCCGTTTCAACGACACGAGCCATCAGCCCGTCGGTGCTCGACGCGAACACGCGCGCACCGTGATCGGTGATCTCGACGGAGCTGACTCCGGGGAGGGCGGCGAGTGCGGTGCGCAAGTCCTCGTTCATCGTGTCGACGCTGAGCTCGACGATCGTGTCGACGCCGACACTGCGTTTGAGCTCGTCGGGGGTGCCTGACACGAGGATCTTTCCCGCGTCCATGATCGCGAGGCGGTCGCACATCGCGTCGGCCTCTTCCATGTGATGCGTCGTCAGGAGGATCGTGATGCCTTCGCGGGTGCGAAGGTCGGAGAGGACGCTCCACAGTGCAAGTCGGCTCTGCGGATCGAGGCCCGCAGTGGGCTCGTCGAGGAACAGGACGTGCGGCCGGTGCGCGATCGCACGCGCGATCTGGAGGCGCTGCACCATGCCGCCTGACAGCTCGGAAACGTTGGCATCGCGTCGGTCTGCGAGCACGAAGGTAGTGAGGAGCTCGTCGGCTCGGGCCCGGGCCGACGCGGCGCCGATGCCGAAGTAGCGGCAGTGGTAGATGAGGTTCTCGCGGACGGTGCAGGCGCGATCGAGCGTGTTGAACTGCGTGACGACGCCGATCACCCGCTTGACGCCGACGGGATCGTGCGTCGCATCCGCACCTGCGACACGCACGGTGCCACGTGTTGCGCGGACACGGGTGGTCGCGACCCCAACGGTGGTCGTCTTGCCCGCTCCGTTCGGCCCGAGCAGACCGAAGAGTTCGCCGTCAGCGATGTCGAGGTCAATCCCGTCGACAGCGCGTGGGGCATCCGCCTCGTACTGCTTGACGAGATCGCGAATCTCGACGGCGTTCATCTCGTACTGCTCGATCGCATGCGAACTCCCGGCTCCGTTCTGGTGATCACGGCAACGTGCCGCAGTCCTTTCGCCTGTGCGTGAGGCGAACCAGCCGGGGTCGAGGCTGTCTCGTGATCGTATCGGCGGGGAGGCTGGCCACGGCGTGGTGCTACGGTCACAGTGCCGCCTCTAAACCTGAGGCGACGAGCTGTGCCGGACGCCGCGAACACCCCTGCGGCCGCTTCCGCCCTCGTCCCTGTCTCGATAGGTGGTGTTTCGCATGTCCGAATCTGTGCCGCTTCCTCTGACGTCGATCGAACGACACCTCGCCCACCGGTCTAATTGGCTGCGTGCTGCAGTGCTGGGCGCGAACGACGGAATCCTTTCCACGGCAAGTCTTGTCCTTGGTGTTGCGTCGGCGGGGGCTGGCTCCGCGGCGATCGTCACGGCGGGTGTTGCGGGTCTCGCGGCCGGGGCGACCTCAATGGCGGCCGGCGAGTACGTGTCGGTCAGCTCTCAGCGCGACACCGAGAACGCCGATCTCGCTCTGGAGAAGCGCGAGCTCGCTGCGTCGCCGGCCCACGAGCATGCAGAGCTCGTGACGATCTATCGCAGTCGCGGCCTCTCGCAGGATCTCGCAGAACGTGTCGCGGAGGAACTCTCGACCGGGGATCTGCTGCGCACGCATGCGCGAGACGAGTTGGGGTTCGATCTCGACAAGCTTGCGCGCCCCGTGCAAGCCGCGTGGGCCTCGGCCACGTCGTTCGCCATCGGCGCCGCGGTGCCGCTCGTCGCGATCGCTTTGGCGTCGGGTTCGATTCGGATTCCGGCGGCGATCGTAGTCACGCTTATCGCGCTGGCAGTGCTTGGCGTCATGGGTGCGAAGCTCGGAGGCGCACCGATGCTGCGTGCATCGGCCCGCGTCGTCATCGGGGGCGTCTTCGCGATGGGCGTGACGATGGGAATCGGGCTGCTCGTCGGCTCGGCGGTCTGACGCGCCGACCTGTCCGGAACTCAGCGTCGCTTCGCGGTCTCGGCGAGTCGAACGCTGATCAGCTTCTCGACGAGTGCCTTCGGGAGAGGCTCGTCGATCGGGAAGTGGAGCGAGCTCTTCGTCATCTCGTAGCCCGCGAGCTCGTCAGGGAGCTGTGAGAGAACCGAGCCGCTGAAGGGCAGGTAGGCGAGGTGGTTCGTGAATGCGGCGAAGCCGGCGACGATCTTCCCATCAAGCTTGAACGCCGGGACGCGATACGAGATCACCTGCTCGGCGTCGGGCACGATGTCGAGGATCGTGCGACGCAATGTCTCGAGCGTCCCGCGCTTCGGCTCGTCGACCTCGCGGAGATAGGCGTCTACGTCAGCTACTGACACTCGTCCTGCCCTCTTGGCACCACGCACGGGATCGAATGGAGCGTGTCGGGATCGAACCGACGACCTCCGCCTTGCAAAGGCGGCGCTCTCCCAGCTGAGCTAACGCCCCGTACGGCGGGGGATTCTACCGGGAACCGGCAAGTGGTCTCCGGGCGTCCCCACCTCGCTGGGTAGGGACGCCTCGGTTCCCGGGCCGCGTGGCCCTAAAGCAGTGACGCTTTAGGCCGCGCGGGAAAGGCGCTCTTCGTGCCGAGCGCGCTGAATGATGAGATCGCGGTCACCGAAGCGGATATTCGCGCGCGCCTGGCGCTGCTCGTCCCACAGTTCGGCGATCTCCTCTTCGAGACGCTGGTGCTCGGCGGCAAGGCTTGCATTGTGGCCCTGCGAGAGCTTCTGAAAGACCTCTGCTCGCTTCTGCGAGAGAGCGTCGATCTCGATCTTGATGTCATTGAGTGTGCGCATATGCCTCCTACAACGTCCGGGCGCGGTACCTCTATTCCCGCCTTAGCAACATTTCACACAATTCTACCTGTGAAACCGGTGAGTTTGCGGCAATTCGCACGAACTTACCGAATCTTTTCGATTTTCAGGTGTGATGCGGCGGGTTTCGCATCGCGTTGCTTATCTCATGAGCACCGAAGATAGCTGTTGCTGCCTCAAAAAAGCGACTACTCGGGCTAGTGTAGCGCGATCGTCAAGACTTGACATGTAAAGACTCAGATTTTATCCTTGAGACATATGTAGAACTGTTCGTCCGGTGTAAGGAGGTACACCAACTATGGCAACCACACTTCTCCGTTTCGATCCGTTTCGCGAGGCAGCGACGATGCACAACGAGCTCAGCCGTCTGATGAACGGCCTGTTCGAAGGCAACGGGCGCCAGACGCAGGCGTGGGTTCCGACGCTCGATGCGTGGGAGACGGCCGACGAGATCGTCTACGCGTTCGATCTCCCTGGTGTCTCGCAGGATCAGATCTCCGTCGAAGTCGACGAAGGGATGCTCACCGTCTCGGCCGAGCGCGTCCGCACCGATGAGGTGAAGGACGAGCACTACCACCGGCTCGAGCGCCGCTTCGGCACCTTCGCCCGAACCGTAGGTCTGCCGAAGGGCGTCTCGGATGGCGCGATCACAGCGTCGTACACAGACGGCGTATTGAAGGTGCACGTGCGTAAGCCCGAGCTCGCGAAACCCAAGCGGATCGAGATCGGTTCGAATGCGCCGAAGACCATCGAAGGCGCCGTCAAGCAGTAACCCCCGAACGGACGCGGGCGCCGCCCGCGACCCCTCCTCGCGCTGGGCTGCCCCAAAAGGGCAGCCCAGCGTCATTCGTCTTGATGAAGGCGCAATGGAGTTGCACGAGTTGCCGCGGTACAGTCGCGGGCATGGGAGGACTCGGCTCACCGCTCCTCACCCTTGTGTTTGTTGCCGGTGCCGCGGCTACGTGGTTTGCCGGCGGTCTGCTCTCACGCACGACCGATGCGCTCGACACACGCTTTGGCCTTGGTGAGGCGCTTGGCGGGCTGATTCTCCTGGCCATCACCGGCAGCCTTCCCGAGATCGCGATCACGGCCTCGGCGGCCATCTCAGGCCACCTCGACCTGGCCGTTGGCAACCTGATCGGCGGCGTCGCGATTCAGACACTCGTGCTTGTCATCCTCGATGCAGCATCAGGGCCCGAACGTCCACTGTCATTTCGGGTCGGGTCATTGATTCCCGTGATTGAGGGGCTGATGGTCGTCGTTGTCCTCGCAACCGCGCTCGCTGGCGCAGCGCTGCCTGCCTCAACGAACATCGGCGGAGCGAGTCCCACGTCGATCGCCATCGTTCTCTTCTGGCTGGCAGGCGTGTGGGTTGTCAATCGGGTGCGCATGCAGCCCGCGTGGGAGGTCAACGCTCCCGAAGCGACACCCGGCCGCCGCCACGTGCGCGAGAAGCACAAGGTCGCGCCGCACCCGTACGCCGGAGCGTCGACCGCCAAGGTGATCGCCCTCTTCCTGGGCGCGAGCATCGTGACGCTCGGTGCCGGTGTTGCGCTGCAGACGTCAGGCTCGGCACTCGCGACGAACATGGGCATGCAGGGAGCGATCTTCGGTGCGACATTCCTTGCCGCCGCCTCGGCGCTCCCCGAGATCGCCAGCGGCATCACGGCGGTAAAGCTCGGCGACCTTCAGCTTGCGGTCGGCGACATCCTTGGCGGCAACTCGTTCCAGATCTGCCTGCTGCTGCTCGCCGACCTGCTGGCGGGCACACCGGTGATCGTCGCTGCCCATCACTCCGACCTGTGGCTCGGGGGCATCGGCCTGCTCGTCACGGGGATCGCCGCTGGTGCGATCATCGCCCGCCCCAAACGAACGTTCTTCTGGCTGGGAATCGACTCGCTGGCGATGGTCGCGATCTACGCGTCGGGCATCGCGCTACTGCCGCTGATCAAGTAGCGCGCGTCAGTCGAGCGCGAGACCTTCGCGTACGCGTGCGCCAACCGACGCCATCTCGAGCTTCTGGCCGGTGACGTCGGCAAGCAGAGCGTCGGCCGTCGGGCCCTGCCCGAGCGACCACAGCTCACGCAGCAGGTTCCCCGCCGCCTTCTTCGCGAACCACTCCTCGCCGAACTCGGAGCGCAGGAACTCGCGCAGCTGCGACTCGAACGCCCACGACCGCAGGTAGCCCGTGACATAGAACGAGCCGTCGATGTCAGACAGGTAGCTCTCCGGGTTCGCGGGGATCTTCAGGGCGTCGGTGAGCAGCTCGGCGTAGCGTGAGCGCATCGACTCGGGATCGTCTGCCTGGAAGTACTCGATCTCGTACAAGAGCTTCGCCGAATAACGCCGCACGAAGTAGAGGAGCGATACGGCACCCTCAGCCGCAAGCTGGCCGACCCGCGGCACGTCAAGGCGGCGATTGAGCCACGCGGGATCGGTAACGAGGTGCTGCAGCAGCATTGCCCAGCCCTCGGTGACCGCCATGTCGCCGAGTCGCTTCTCTTCCATTGGGAGATCCGCTGAGGTGTGGGCGTAGTGCTCGGTGTGACCGGCCTCGTGGAAGAGCGCCTCCCAGTCGTCACGGCCACCGATTGGCTGGATCACGAGCATTACCTTGCCGGGGATCTCGATCGGCGAGCAGAACGCGCGCGGGCTCTTCGCGGGGCGCGACTCGAGATCGAGGTGCACGTTCTTCTGTGCCGAGAGGTCGATCCCCATGTCGCCGAGGGTTCCCTGGAGGGCGGGGAGCATGCGATCTGACGGGTACGCCTTGTCCCATTCCGGCGCACGGAAGAGGCGAGCGACATCCCACGGGCGCGCATCGGAGAGGCTGACGCCAAGGCGTGCGCGGAACAGCTTGTCACCCGCGTCCTCCCAGAGCCGCTCCGTGTCGTTGAGCAGCGCGCGGCATTGAGCGGCGACGCCGTCGAGGTCGAAGCCAAACCGCTTGTAGAGCTCGTAGTAGTTCGGCGCGCCGAGCTTGGAGACCGCATCGTGGTCGATGCGTGCCGCTTCGAGATAGACGGGGTTCAGGTGCTCATCGGTGAGCCTGAGTCGTTCGCGCTCCAGCCGCTCGCGCTTGGCGCGATCGGCCTCGTTCGCCATCGCGGGGCGCAGCATGCGAAACGGGATCGTCTCGCCATCGACCTTCGCCGCCAAGCTCGACTCCACTGACGCAAGCCGTTCGGCGTGGCTGCGTGTGAGGTTGCCGAGGTAGTTCTCGCACGCGAACCGCCAGAGTTCGGTCGGTGCCGCCTCCATCCGCAGCGCCAGATCGAGGCCGGTGAGGTCGGCGTGGCGCTCGTACAGCGCCTCCAGCTCGAGCGTCTCCTTGTGCCCCGCGAGGTGGAGGTAGTACTCCTCGTCGATCTCGGCGATGAAGCGATCGGCGCGGTCGCGGTAGTCGTCGAGCTCGCGGCTGGTTAGAGCGTCTCCGTTCACCGTCCGTAGGATAGGTGCATGCACGAAATTGCCGTCACGAGTGAGCGCAAGACGCAGCTGATCGACATCACCGAGCGCGTCCGCGAAGCGGTTGCTGGGGCCAGCGGGGCGGCGGTGCTCGTCTACGTTCCTCACACGACGGCCGCGATCACGATCAACGAGAAGATCGACCCGGTGCTCGTCGAGGATCTCGAGGCGTTCTTCGAGAAAGTCGTGGGCGACGACTGGGGCTGGCGTCACGACGACAAGGACGGCCCAAACGGCGCCTCGCACGGCCGAGCGTCAGTCGCCGGTGCGCACGTGCTTGTGCCGCTCCGCGACGGGGAGCTTGCGCTTGGCACGTACCAGGCGCTCTTCTTGTGCGAGTTCGACGGCCCGAAGCCCCGCAAGGTCTACGTCTCCGTTCTCCAATAGACGGCGAGTCTCTCCAATAGACATCGAGCCGCTCTACCGGCTGCGTTTGCGCACTGAGCGGCTCGAACTGCGGCTGCCCACCGAAGCTGAGCTCCAGGAACTGGCGGCGCTCGCCGAGGAAGGCGTCCATCCACCGGACGAGATGCCATTTCGCGTTGCCTGGACAGACGGGATCGGGACGCCGGAGTTCCGCGACGACTTCAGCGAATTCCACCGAGCGGCCCGGCGCAACTGGGTGCCGGAGAGCTGGAACCTCGTGCTCGGCGTGTGGGAGAACGGTGTGCCCGTTGGGACGCAGAGCATCGATGCGGTGGACTTCGCTGAACGCCGAACAGCCGAGACCGGCTCGTGGCTCGGCGAACGCTTCCAAGGGCGCGGGATCGGGACGGAGATGCGGCGCGCGATCCTGACGCTGCTCTTCGACGGCCTCGGCGGAGAGATCGCGACGTCGGGGTACATCGAAGGCAACGAGCGCTCGCGCCATGTCTCGGACAAGCTCGGCTACGTGGTGAGCGGCGAGGGCACGGTTGCACCACGCGGCACGCCGGTGCGCGAGATCCAGCTCGCGCTCGATCGCGCGGCGTGGCACGCGGTCGAGCGCCCACCGGTCGAGATCATCGATCTCGCTCCGTGTCTGCCGCTCTTTGGCGCTGAATCGGTGCCGGGCCGGTAGGCTCGACACGTGGCCGCTCGCGTTCAACGGGGGGAGGAGCTCGACCTCTCCATCGAATCGCTCGCCTTTGGCGGGAATGGCGTTGCGCGCCTTGACGGCTTCGTCGTCTTCGTGCGCCGCGGCCTGCCGGGCGATCGAGTGCGCGCGCACGTCCTGAAGACGCAGCGCCGCCACGCCGAAGCCGTCGTCGTTGAGGTGCTCGAGCCAGGCCCCGTGCGGGTCGAGGCGCCGTGCAAGCACTACCCGGTGTGTGGCGGCTGTCGCTTCCAGGATCTCGCGTACGAGACGCAGCTCGAAGCGAAGCATTCGTGGGTGCGCGACTCGCTCGAACGGATCGCTGGCATTCAGAATCCGCCGCTTGAGCCGATTGTGCGCGCCGAGGAGATCTACGGGTACCGCAACAAGATGGAGTACTCGTTCGCGCCAGGTGAGGACGGCGGCGACATCCAGCTTGGCTTCCATGCGGCCGGCCGTTGGGACACGGTGCTGCAGATCGACGAGTGCCTGCTGACGAGCGACCTCGGCAACAACGTACGTAACGCGGTGCGTGCTTGGGCGATCGAAGACAAGCTTTCGGCGTACGACCAGCGCGAGCACAAGGGCTACCTTCGCCACCTGATGCTCCGCGAAGGGCGCAACACGGGCGAGATGCTCATCCAGCTCGTGACCAACAAGGGCGAGCGGTTCGACCGCGAGCGCTTCATCGAGGTCGTCACCCAGTTCCCCGAGGTGAAGTCGGTGCACTGGTCGGTCAATGAGGCGCCGAGCGAGAACACGAACCTGCCGACCGAGCTGCTGTGGGGCGCCGACGCGATCGAGGAAGAGATTGGCGGCATGCGCTTCCGGGTGCGCCCCAACGCGTTTCTGCAGACGAACACGAAGATGGCTGCAACGCTCTACGACCTTGCGATCGAGGCAGCAGGCCTCACGGGCAAGGAGACGGTCTACGACCTCTACTGCGGAATTGGCACGATCGGCCTCGCGCTTGCGAAGAACGCGCTGACGGTGTGGGGCATCGAGATCTCCGAAGAGGCTGTCGCCTGTGCGATCGAGAACGCCGAGCTGAACTCGATCGGCAACGCCGCGTTCTTCGCCGGCAACGTTGGTCTGGTGCTCGAAGAGCTGCGTGAGCGCTCGGGTGAGCCCGATGTGGTGGTCGTCGATCCGCCACGCGCTGGTCTCGCCGGCAAGGCGCTCAAGC
>CAIWTI010000204.1 GCA_903915545.1 uncultured Actinomycetes bacterium
GCAGTGCCGGGATCTACAACCTGGTGCAGCCCGACGCAGCGCGCGAGCTCGGCAATCGCAAGGCGGGAGCGGTGCTCGCGACCACACCGGAAATCGTCGCGACGGCGAACCCGGGCTGCGCAATCCAGCTCGCTGCGTCACTCCGCCGTGCGGGCACCCCGCTACCGGTCGTGCATCCTGTCGAACTGATTGACGCTGCGATCACCGGCTCCTGGGAGCCGAAGTCGCGTCGCCACGCGCCGTAATTCCGTTCTCGGAACGACGCATTTGACGTCCCCTACGCAATAAGGGATTCGCGCAAAGCCGTCGCGACGGCCTGGGTGCGCGTGTCGGCGTCGAGCTTCGCCATCGCCTTACGAATGTGCGTACGCACGGTCTCGGGCGAGATGAAGAGCTGCTTGCCGATCTCTTCGTTCGAAAGTCCGTCGGCGAGCAGGCGGAGTGTTTCGCGCTCGCGCTGGGTGAGGTTCAGTGTGCGCTCTGAGGCAACAGCGCTCGAGAGGACGCCGGCAAGGCCTGGATCGACGTAGGTGCGACCGGTCGACACGAATTCGATGGCGCGATGCACTTCGGCGAGCGGGGCCTCCTTGAGGATGAAGCCACTTGCTCCGGCATCGAGCGCTTCGGTCAGGAAGGAGCGCTCGCCGTAGGCCGTATAGAGGATCACCGCGGTCTTCGGCGAGAGTCGCGCCGTTTGCCGCGCAACCTCGGTGCCGCTGACACGCGGCATCCGGAGATCGACTACCGCCACTTGTGGCTTTGTTGCGACGATCACGTCGAGCGCCTCCTGACCATCACGGGCCGTTCCGACGATCACCACATCGCGCGCGGTGAGATAGTCCGAGAGGGCCTGGATGACCGCAGGATGGTCGTCAGCGAGGAGGCAGGTGATGTTCGACATTGGTGCTTTGCACAGAGTAGTAGACAAACCGCGAGGTCACCGCTCACCCTACGCCAAATCGGGGATGGCAACACCCCAAGAAAGGGGATGCCAACACCTACTAAGGTGGCTAGCGTGCATTCGTCGTCCCGACATGCGAGGTCTTGGTGAGCGCCCCCGGCATTGGTGGTGACGACCGGTTCGTCTCAGGCGAGCGGGCTCTCGAGGATCTGCGGCTCGAAACCCTCGGGAGCTTGCTCCCGGGACTCATCCACGAGATCAACAATCCGCTCTCGGCGATCCTCGGCACGATCGAGTTCGTCAACGAGATCGGTGGCGACGCCGAATCGGTGAAGACGCAGCTGCACCGGATTCAGGACTGTGCGCTTGAGATTCGCGGTACGAGCAAGCTCGTCTCAAACTTCGTGTCGGAGCCGCTCGAGCGTCGACGGCTCGTCTTCGACGCGCTGGTTGAGGAGAGCGTCCACCTTGCGCAGACGGTGGTGGTGAGTCGCGCGATCGAGATCACGACGCAGTACAAGGCGGGTGACGACACGTTCGTCGAGATCGTCCCGAACGCCGTGAAGCAGGCGATTCTTGGCCTCCTGCTCTGGGCGCCAGGATCGGGGTTCACCGCTTCGGCGGTTGATATCTCGACCTTCGTCGAAGCTGGTGAGGCGATCGTTCGCGTCGTTGCGCCCGGGAATCCGCCGGCGCGTCCGCTTGCGTTGACGGCCCAGGTTGCGGCGGTTGGCGGTTTTCGGTTCGTGCACACAGGAAACGTGGCCGAACTGCGCATCGCAACGTCGGCGTAACACGCACGACGAGCGGGTTCGCTCAAACGTGACGCACTTTGGCCGATCAAGGTCGCGTCCCCGTGAAGCGATTTTCCTTCAGGCTCGAGTCGATTCGCGATCTGCGTGAGCAGATCGAAGAACAGGCGCAGCTTGGTCTAGCGGAGGCCCTTGCGGCCGAAGCGGAAGCGGCCGAGCGCGTCATCTCCGCACAGGAGCGGCTTGCTGCTGCGCGCACAAATCTGGGCGCGGGCGTGACGGGCGACGAGCTTTCTGGCGCCGTGTTCTACGCCGAACGCTGCGAGCGCGAGCTTGTAGCCGCGACTCGTGCCCACTCGCTCGAGTGCGAGGGCGTGACGTTTGCTCGGCGCGCGCTGCATGAGGCATCGACGCGTCGTCAGGTGCTTGAGCGTCTCAAGGAGCGCGATCGTACGACGCACGCAGCCGACGCGATGAAGGCCGAAGAGCACCACCTTGGCGAAGTTGCACTCGCGATGTTCCGCCGGAAGGTCGCATGAGCATCGAGACCGTTCGCGCGCGGATTCAGTCGATTTCGGAATTCAATCCCCCGATGTCGTCGGCGGCTCAGGACGCGATGGTTACGCCAGCGTTCCAAGCGGCGATGAACCAGCTGAGCGCTCAGGGCCAGATGGTTGCCGGTACTGCACCGCCCGCAGACGTGACGACGCAGCCGTCGGGCACTCCAGGCTCGGTTGACATCGCGAACACGGGTGCCTCAGGGCTTGCGTCGGAGAACGGCAACTCCGTTGCCGATTGGAGCGGTCTCGTCACGGCGGCCTCGACGAAGTACGGCGTCGACGCTGCGTTGATCAGCGCGGTCATGCAGCAGGAGTCGGGAGGACGCCCGAACGCGACGAGTGCCGCGGGAGCGCAGGGGTTGATGCAGCTCATGCCTGCAACTTCCGCGTCCTACGGTGTCACGAATCCGTATGACCCCGCGCAGTCGATCGACGCGGGCACGCGCTACCTCAAGAGCTTGCTTGACCGCTTCAACGGCGACCCGGCACTCGCCGCCGCTGGGTACAACGCGGGCCCGAACGCGGTCGCGAAGTACGGCGGCATTCCTCCGTACGCGGAGACACAGAACTACGTGCAGAAGGTGCTCGCGAAGATGAACGCCATTGCTGCATCCGGGAGACTTCCGTGACGGCGACGCAGACGCGATTGAGCGGCGCGCTCGGCACGGGCGAGGTGGGGACGAGTACCCCGCAGGTTAAGGGGCCTGCGGGGTCCTCGTCCACCGAATTTGCGTCTGCGCTTGCGGCGGTCGATCCCGTCACGGAGCTGCGGAGCGCTGTCAAGAGGATCGAGAGCACCTCGGCCGTCCTGCCTGCTGGGCCAGGCGGCGCTTCGGCGCGGCTTGCGTTCGATGCCCACAGTCACCGCGGCGCAAAGAAGCACGATCAGTCGGCGCTTGCCGGCTTCAACGGTGAGATTGCGGCGGTCCTGCCCCAGAACATTGCGATGACGAAGGCCGAAGGCGCTAAGGCAGACGACCGTCGGGCACCCGAGGCGAAGCCGGGCGGCGGTTCGGCTCATCTGAACGCAACGAGCACCCATCGTGCGGCCGCCGGAACCCACGAGCAGACGACTTCATCGGCGGCGCACACGGCAACCCACGCGCGGAGCGAGCACCTGTCTGCAGCGGCGGCGGCACCAGCACCGTCGGGCCGGATGCAGAACGCGTCGGAGACGCCACGTGCAGGCACCGGCATTGGCGCCGTCTCGGCAACGGGGAACCCTGCCGCGACTCGCGCGCAGGCCCCGGCCTCAGCAGTGCCTGCCCCACCGCGCGTCTCGCGCCTCTCCGATCTCGCCGCGGTCGTGCGGACAACAATTCGCGCTGCCGCGGGCGAAGGTAAGGCTGCCGCAACGATCCAGTTTCACCCCCAAGAGCTCGGCAGCATCATGATCCGGCTGAACTACGACGGCGGCACCGTCACGGCAACCGTCCACGCCCAGAGTGCGGAGGCAGCCGCCGTACTCCAGCAGGGCGCCGACGATCTTCGCCGTGGGCTTGAGGCTCAGGGTCTCCAGCTCGCAGGACTCGAGATCCGTCAGGACATGTCCGACCCAGGCGCGAATCCGGGGCAGGGCAGTGCCGGGGGCTTCGTCGCCGGGCCACGCGGCACAGCCCCAAGCGACGACTCGACCGAAATCACGATTGATCCATCGCGCGTACCGCTCGACGGTTCGCAGCTCGACGTACTCGCCTAGGAGGCACCAGACATGAGCACCACTACACCGGCAACAGGAGCGGCGAGCACTGCCTCGGCGACAACACCGACAAGCGGCGTCACCAACCCGCTTGGCCAGCTCGGAAAGAACGACTTCCTGAAGCTGATGGTCACCCAGCTCCAGAACCAGGATCCAACCAATCCGGTTGATGACAAGGATTACATGGCCCAGCTTGCGCAGTTCTCAAGCCTTGAGCAGATGACCAACCTCGTTACGTCGGTCAACGCACTCAACACGCAGAACACCCAGTCGCAGGCCGTTGGGCTGCTCGGCAAGGCGATCCAGTGGACGCGTGCCGACGGCTCTGTTGGCAGCGGGACACCAACGGCTGTCTCGATCGCAGGGCAGAACGTCAACCTGCTCGTTGGCTCAGAGACCGTTGCGCCGGCCGACATCGTCTCGGTCGCGGCCGCTCCGGTCGCAACGACGCCGACCTCGACCAAGGCCACCACGTCATCCACGACGCCGACCACCGGCTCGTAACCCCTTCCCTCCCGTAGCTCACCCGAAAGGCACAGGTACCCCCACATGATGCGAGCGATGCTCGCCGCGATCAGCGGCCTCCACGCGAACCAGACCATGCTCGACACGACCGCGAGTGACATCGCCAACGTCAACACCGTTGGCTTCAAGTCACAGCGCGTGACGTTCGAGGATGCGTTCGCGCAGACTCTGCAGGCAGGAGTCGCGCCGACAACGACCGCGGGTGGCACCGCTCCCGAGCAGATGGGGATTGGTGTGCGCACCTCCTCGATCGACTCGGTGATGTCCGCAGGAGCGATTCAGTCGACCGGTAACCCGACCGACCTCGCGGTGCAGGGCAACGGCTGGTTCCGCGTCAGCTCCGACGGGACGAACTTCGGTGCCGGTTCGATCAGCTACACCCGGGCCGGCAACTTCAACCGCGACGCAAACGGCGATCTCGTGACGCCCGACGGCCAGTACCTCGTTGGCAGCAGCGCTGCGAACGGTCAGGGCAACCCGGACCTGACATGCCTGGCATGTTGTGGTCGGTCATGACCAGCGCGTAGGCGCCAGGGTCAGCGGAGAATGCTGCGAGCGCCTCTCCGGGAGCGGTGTACGACTCAGCCGCGTAGCCAGCGCGTTCAAGAACCCGGACGGCGAGGCCGGCGAGTGCCTCCTCGTCATCGACGTACAACACTTTCCCGGCTGCTGGCTGTGGCTCGCTCACGTACACATTGTTGCGGCCCGGTTCACGTGCGTACAGGGGAACAACCCGCATGTGAACGCTTAAATAGGTTCACCGAGCCGGTTGCGCTTTCATCCACCGCCTCCGTTGACTTTCCGCCCTCGGACCCGAAGGCCCTTTGCGTACCAGTCCCCGGAAGCGGCTTCGACTTACTCGCGCTCCGTACTCGGTGCAAGACGCAAAGTAGGGGGAGGGCTCCCTTTCCGCAAGGGTGCCGTTCACCCGATTGTCGCAACGAGCGAGCTTTTTCGTTACGGCTCGGCGATGGGGGTGGCGGTCTGACGGCCACGCCGGGTGGCGAGGAATGAGCCAGCCAGGATCAGCACGAATCCGACGCCCATTCCCATCGTGAATTTCTCGTGCAGCAACGCAACTCCGAGGATCGCCGCGACGGCGGGGTTCACGTAGGTGATCACGGTTGAGCGCACCGGGCCGATCTCGGCGATCAGCTTGAAGAAGACGATGAAGGCGAGCGCGGTGCAGATGAGTGACAGGCCGAGTACTGCGGCTGTGACCTTCAAGCTCGGGAACGCGCTCGGAAGGTTGATGGCGGCAGCAGGCGCGTAGACGAGCGCGCACAGTCCGAGTGAGGCGGCGATTACTCCGATGCCCGGGAGGTCGGCGAGGCTCCGGTTGAGGACGAGCGGCCCGGTTGCGTAGCCGAACGCCACGATCCCAATCTCCGCGATCGCGAGGGCGCTTGTCGTGTGCAGGTCGAGGCCGACGAGGGCCGCCACACCGAATACCCCAACAACGAGCCCGAATGCGCGTCGCGCATCGATCCTGTCGTCGCCGCCGACAAACCACACTGTTGTGGCGCCGACGAGTGGGACGGCTGCGATGAGCAGTGCGGTTAGCGAGCTTGAGAGCTTTTGCTCGGCGCGGGCGAGGAAGATCCATGGCAGCGCGATCTCAAGGAACGCGAAGAGGAGGAACGGCTTCCAGCGCGCGAGGACGGGGCGGATCGCCCCTTGGGCAAACGCAAGTGGGAGCAACACGAGCGCCGAGAGTCCGGTGCGCGCGAAGACGAGAACTGATGGCGCGAGTTCCTTCACCGCGACGCGGATCATCAAGTACGGGATGCCCCAGATCACGCACATCGAGGCAAAGAGGAGCAGACCCCGGCGGCTCATTGAGTGTCCCGTTCGCGCATCACCCTTCTCTATCAGCAGCGCGCGGTGAGATGTGAGATGAGGGCCCCACTCTCGGTTGGCGTAACGATGGTTTGTCGCGAATCGGAGGCTCTTCCCCACGGTTAGCGCCTTAACCGGCTGGCTCCAGGGGACGGCGGTCATCGTCCCCTGGAGCCGTTTGAAGGAAGCAGAGGAGGGGCTCCTTCGTGTTGTCGAGGGTACGGAAGGTGGCTTGGTTTGCGGGTTACATTCCTGTCTCGATTTCGAGACAGGACAGCGCGGACATCACCCTTCTGGGTGCGAGTCTGCATTATTGGGGCGTGGCCTCTGGCGTAGCGCAGGCGCTTTTCGTTGACTTCAACGGGACGCTTTCTGATGACGAGTCGGTGCTGTACGAGGTGTATGCCGAGATGGCTTCGGCGCGCGGGTTGCAGCTCAGTCATGAGCAGTACGTGGAGGAGTGCGCGGGGCGCAGCGATCTCGAGATCTTTGATGGGTTGTTCGCGTCGGGTGAGTCAATCGAGGTGCTTCTGGTCGAGCGGATTGCGCGATACGCGCGGGCGGCAGGGGCAGGGTCGACGATTCCTGTGGCGGCTCGTCAGGCGATGAAGCACGCGGCTGAACGGGTGCCGATCGCGGTTGTGACGAGTGCGTTTCGGGTTGAGGTCGAGCCGGTCCTCGCGGGGGCAGGTCTCTCGCCGTATGTCTCGGCGCTTGTGTGTGCCGATGATGTGGCGCTCTTGAAGCCCGCCCCGGAGTGTTATCTGCGGGCGTGTGACCTGCTTGGCGTTGCGCCTGAGGATTCGGTCGCGATTGAAGATTCAGAAGCGGGTGTTGCAGCCGCGAAGGGCGCGGGCCTTCGGTGTGCGGCCGTCACGACGACGATGCCGGCGAGCCGCCTTGGAGCTGCCGACGTTCTGCTCGAGCGATTTGATGTCGAAGGACTTGACCGGCTGCTCGATCACCGCGCCTACGCCAACTAGGCGACGCAGGGGGTCTAGTCGGTCGGACGATCGAGCGAGAGGATGCGGGCCGACGCAGGGTCGAATCCGACGGGGATGGTTGCTCCAGGGAGCGGTGTTCCCCCGCCTGCGCTCGGAATGTCTGCGGTGATGTCACCAGCGGGGGTGGCGAGGCGCACGCGCGTTGTTGCCCCGAGGAATGTTGAGGTGATCACCGTTGCGTCGAGTCGGACGCCGTGTCCGTTGACGGAGGCCCCTACCGAGACAGTTTCCGGCCGGACGAGGACGATCACGCGGTCGCCTGGGGTGTGGTTGCGTGCCGCTGGGAGGGCGAGGGTGGTGTCGCCTGCGACAACCGTTCCGTCGTTTCCGATGAGTGATTCGATGCGGTTGATCGTTCCAATGAATTCGGCGACGAAGGGTGTCGCGGGTTCGCCGTAGATCTCGGCGGGTGGCCCGATCTGTTCGATCCGGCCGTCGCGCATCACCGCAACGCGATCCGAGACAGAGAGCGCTTCTTCCTGATCGTGCGTGACGTAGAGCGTGGTGATGCCGAGCGATGTTTGGAGCCGACGGATCTCGTCGCGGAGCTGGACGCGCACCTTCGCGTCGAGGGCTGAGAGTGGCTCGTCGAGGAGCAGCACACGCGGCTGGATCGCGAGTGCGCGCGCAAGTGCGACGCGCTGTTGCATACCGCCGGAGAGCTGATGGGGATAGCGGCTCGCGGCGTGTCCGAGGCCAACCAGCTCGAGGAGTTCCTGGGCCTGCTTGCGCCGACGTGGTGTCTTCACACCTCGCACGCGCAGGCCAAACTCGACATTGCGCTGTGCCGTCATTGTCGGGAAGAGGCTGTAGGCCTGGAATACCATGCCGACACCTCGTCGACTCGGGGCGAGCCTGGTGACATCCTTCCCGGCGATCGTGATCGTTCCCGCCGTCGGGGTGTCGAAGCCCGCGAGGATGCGAAGGGCAGTCGTCTTTCCGCAGCCGCTTGGGCCGAGGAGCGAGACGAGCTCGCCAGCTGCGAGGCTCAATGAGATCTCGTCAAGTGCGACGAAGGCTCCGTAGGTGCGCGTGACTGAGGTGAGCTGGATGTCGGCCATCAGGCCGCTCCTTTCCGGCGAGGGCCGCGTGAGGCAAACGTGAGGGCGAGCATCGCGGCCCAGAGGAGGCCGATGCTGACGATCGTGAGGGCAGACGCTCCGGTCGCTTTTGTCTGTCCGACGTACGACACGTAGACCGGGAACGTGTTGAAGAGCGAGAGGCTCGCCATCGTGAATTCGCCCAGCACAATCGCCACGGTGAGGAGGCCGGCCGCGAGGATGGCCGAGCGAAGCCCGGGCAGGATCACTTGGAAGAGCGTTCGGAAGGGGCCCGCGCCGAGGCTCTCGGCCGCTTCCGCAAGCGTGCGCACGTCAATTGCTCGGAGCCCGGCATCGAGGGCAAACCACACGTAGGGCAACGCGAGGATCACGTAGGCCGGAACAAGGAACTGTGGAGTCGAAAGGAACCAGCTCACGTTGCGAAAAACCGAGAGCAGGCCAACGACGAGCACGATCGGCGGTACGACGAACGGCAGCACGCAGAGGAAGGTGACGAGCGGTCGAAGCTTCGGTGCCCGGAGGTGAACCCAGTACGCCGTTGGCACGAGTAGCGCCAAGACGGCGATGGCTGTCTCTCCAGCGAGGCGAAGGGAGAGCTTCAATGTCGACCAGAACTGCGGATCAGAGAAGAGGTCGCCGTAGGCTGCGAAGTTGTGTCCGTGCTCGGCGCGCAGGCTGAACTCGAGCGTTGCCGCGAGCGGCAGGAAGAAGAACACACCGCCAGCGATCAGAACGGTGAGCGACGAAGGGCTGACCCGTCGCGTCATTGTCGCGTCCAGCGCGAGACGCGCCGATTGAGGATCGCGTACAGCGCAACGACCACCGTCATCACGAGCACCATCCCGAGCGCGAGCGCTTTGCCGAGGTGTGGATCCGAGAGCACGTTGCCGTTCAGCACGGCGCCGATCAGGAGCGGGACGATGTTTACGAACCCGCCAGTGAGCGCGTACGCGGTGGCGTATGCGGAAAACGCGTTGCCGAAGAGCAGAAGAAATCCGCCAAGGAACGAGGGGAGCAACACCGGTAACGCGACTTGAACCCAGTAGTGGCGCGCGCTTCCGCCAAGGCTTTCGGCCGCGTCTCGCCATTCGGGGCGCAGCCCGTCGAGCGCGGGCGCGATCACCAAGATCATCAGCGGGACTTGGAAATAGAGGTAGGTGAGGACGAGACCCCAGAAGCCGAAGAGCGAGAAGCCGGAGCCGTAGATGTCGATTCCGGCGTGTGAGAGCCACCGGGTTACGAGCCCAACGTTGCCGACCGCCAACCCGCTCATGGAGGCGGCGAGAATCTCCCGCAACACCGAAGAAGTACAACGGCCGGTGTGGTGGGACAAGGAC
>CAIWTI010000205.1 GCA_903915545.1 uncultured Actinomycetes bacterium
CGGTTCGCCCTGGGAGATCGGCCTTGCGGAAACCCAGCAGACGCTTGTGCTGAACCGCCTGCGCGGCCGCATCGCGGTGCAGGTGGACGGCGGCGTGCGCACCGGCCGCGACGTGCTTGTGGGCGCGCTTCTCGGCGCCGACGAGATGGGCTTCGCAACAGCGCCGCTGATCGCAACCGGTTGCGTGATGATGCGCGCCTGCCACTTGAACACCTGCCCGGTCGGTATCGCGACGCAGGATCCGGTGCTCCGCGAGCGCTTCCAGGGCCAGCCCGAGCACGTCATCAACTTCTTCTTCTTCGTCGCAAACGAGGCGCGCGCGATCATGGCGCAGCTCGGTATCCGCAAGTTCGAAGATCTCGTTGGCCGCACCGATCTGCTCAAGGCAAACGACGCGATCGATCATTGGAAGGCCCGCGGCGTTGATCTCTCCGGCCTCCTCGCCCGTCCGCAGGCGAACCCCGACCAGATCCGCCGCACGCGCGCACAGGATTCGCCTCTCCCCTACGCCCTCGACTGGGAGCTGATCGAGCTTGCGCAGCCTGCGATCGACAAGGGCGAGCCGGTCACCGCCGAGGTTGAAGTTCGTAACGTCAATCGCGCAGTTGGCGCGCTGCTCTCGAGCGCCGTCACACGCGCGAACGGGGCCGACGGGTTGGCACCGAGCACGATCAAGCTCACGCTCCGCGGCTCCGCAGGCCAGTCGTTTGGCGCCTGGCTTGCGAACGGTGTCGAGCTGACGTTGATCGGCGACTCGAACGACTACGTCGGCAAGGGCCTTTCGGGCGGCGTGATCGCTGTTCGCCCGAATGAGAACGCGACGTTCGCGGCCGAAGAGAACGTGATCGTCGGCAACACCGTGCTCTACGGCGCAACCGCCGGGCGCGCATTCTTCCGCGGCCTTGCGGGCGAGCGTTTTGCTGTCCGCAACTCGGGCGCAATCGCCGTCGTCGAAGGCGTTGGCGACCATGGCTGCGAGTACATGACCGGCGGTCGCGTGATCGTCCTTGGCCGCACCGGCCGTAACTTCGCCGCCGGCATGAGCGGTGGTGTCGCCTACGTCTACAACCCAGACGGAACCTTCGGCGCGCGCTGCAACATGGAGCTCGTCGGCTTCGACGACCTCGACGAGAACGACCTCGAGCTCGTGAAGACGCTCGTCGGCGAGCATCGCGACCGCACTGATTCGATCGTCGCCGCGAAGATCCTCGACAACTGGGCCGAGGCATCAGCCTCGTTCGTCAAGGTGATGCCGCACGACTACAAGCGCGCGATGGCCGAGGTGGGCTCCTCGAACGGTCACATCGACTACCCCGACGACCACCCGGTCTCAAGCGGTGGCGAAGGTTTTGTCACGAGCGAATCTGAGACTCCCGCAGGAACGGCGGCGTAGCGATGGGTGAGCTAGGCGCCTTCCTCAAGGACGATCGGGTCGAGAGCCCCGAGCGCAGCCCTGCCGAGCGGATCAACGACTACAAGGAGTTCGTCGAGACGCTGCAGGGCGAAGAGATCGCACGACAGGGCGCACGCTGCATGGAGTGCGGTGTGCCGTTCTGCCACAACGGCTGTCCGATCAACAACCTGATTCCGGACTGGAACGACCTCGTCTACCGCGATCGCTGGCAGGACGCGATTGCCCAGCTCCATCGCACCAACAACTTCCCGGAGTTCACGGGTCGCCTCTGCCCCGCTCCGTGCGAAGCATCGTGCGTGCTCGAGATTCGCGAGGGTGAGGCCGTGTCGATCAAGCAGATCGAGCTGTCGATCATCAATCGCGCCTGGGACGAGGGCTGGGTTGTGCCGCAGATGCCGACTCGCGAGACGGGGCATTCCGTTGCAGTTGTCGGCGCCGGCCCTGCGGGCCTTGCGGCAGCACAGCAGCTGCGCCGCGCGGGTCATGCTGTGAGCGTCTTCGAGCGCGACGAAGCTGCGGGTGGGCTTGTTCGCTTTGGTGTGCCGGACTTCAAGATTGAGAAGTGGATCGTCGAACGCCGCGTCGAGCAGCTGAAGGGCGAGGGTGTCGAGTTCCGCTTCGGCGTCTCGGTTGGCACCGACGTCTCTGCCGACGAGCTGCGCGAGCAGTTCGATGCGGTGGTGCTGGCGATCGGTTCGCGCGTGCCGCGCGACCTGCCGGTGCCTGGCCGCGAGCTGAAGGGCGTGCACTTCGCGATGGACTACCTCTACCAGCGCAACCGCTTCGTGGCTCGCGAGTTCGGGCCCGCAATGCCGGGCGCACCTGAAGCTCCCGCGGGCGAAGAGGTGATCACCGCCAAGGACAAGCATGTGATCGTGATCGGCGGTGGTGACACAGGCGCCGACTGCGTCGCGAACTCGCTGCGTGAAGGTGCCGCGTCGGTCACACAGATCGAGCTTGTTGGCGAGCCGCCCAAACAGCGCCCCGACGAGCTGACCCCATGGCCGCTATGGCCGATGAAGCTGCGGATTCCGTACGCCCTCAAGGAGGGCGGTCATCGCGACTTCGCGATCTCGACCACCGAGATGATCGGGTCGAACGGGAAGATCGAGCAGATTCGCTGGACGCAGAACTCCGGCAAGCCGCCGTTCGAGCCGATTCCCGGCACCGACGAGACGCGCCCTGCCGACCTCGTGCTGCTCGCGATGGGCTTCCTTGGCCCCGATGGGTCGGTACTCGACGCGTTCGGTGTCGAGAAGGACGAGCGTGGCAACGCGAAGGCGCCGGTTTACGCAACGTCCGCCGACGGCGTGTTCGCCGCAGGCGATGCGCGTCGCGGTCAGTCGCTGATCGTGTGGGCGATCAACGAGGGTCGGCGCTGCGCGCAGGCCGTCGAGAAGTACCTCGCCGCCCGCGTCGCAGCCTAGCTTCCCCCCCTAGCCCCGAAAGACCAACGGGGCCTGCCCCCGGTTCTTCGGAAGAGGCAGACCCCGTAGCGTGTTTCCCCTGGAGAGGGAGTCGCCCGGGAACCGAGCGGGCGGGCGCGGCTCCCGAGCGGGACGTTTGTGTACCCCCGTCCAGAGATTGAGATGCCGCACCTGTAGAAAACTTGCAGCACGGATTGCACCTCGCGGTGGAATACGTGGGCCGTACGCGATAAGGTCGCGCTGTGCGCACGCGCCTTGCCAGCCTCGCTCTCTTCGCGCTGCTCTGCGCGGGCTGCGGATCGAGTGTCGTCAACAGCGTCCTCGGCGGGAAATACAACAAGGCGGCGTTCGCGCGGTGCTTGCATGCGCGCCACGCGACGACGCAGAATCTCTCGCTCAATGCCGTCTCGTCGCGTTTGAAGAGCCTCAATCCGAGCGCCGCGACGACCGTTGCGCCGCAGAGCGCCTTTGCTGAACTCCTTGCGAGCGCGTCGGGCGTCTCGTTGCTGGCCGCCGAGTTTCCGGGACAGCACGTCGGACTCTTCTTTTTCACCTCCGACGATGTGCACGCAAAGCTGATCTCGGCAGGCCTCAGCCGACTCCTCAAGCTCGAGCCCCAGACTGCCTCGGTTCAGGTCGTCCGCACGGGCAGCCTCGTTGGCGTGCGCACGAAGAAGAGCACCCTCGCCGAGCGCCGGGCACTCACGGCGTGTACCGCCGCCGCGAAGCCCGCGAATTAGGCGCGCGCACCCGCGACGACATGCCCTGCCGCTACCGTGTGTGAGCGATGAGTGACTCCACCTCCCACGAGAGCACGACCCACGATCACAGCCACGACGGGCACAAGACCGCCTGCCGTGTCTGCCAGATCGCCGTTGAGGTCTTCCCGCCTGAGCCCGGCGAGGCACCGCCGACCTGTGAGTCGTGCGGCGCACCGCTGATCGATCCGGCGTCGCTCTCGACCACCAAGTTCGACCGATAAGCGGGGCTTTAGCGGTCGTGCTGCTGCGGCCGTAAGGCCGTCGCCCGTTACTTCCGTTTCTTGTTCGGCAGGTGAATCGCACGTCCGAGCGCGACCAGCCCTGCCTCTTTGATCGCTTCGGAGAGCGTCGGGTGCGGTGCGATCCCGTCGGCGATCGTCTCGATCGTCGACTCGGAGTCGAGCGCAACCACGCCCACTTCGATCATGTCGGTCACGTGCGGGCCGACCATCACGAGGCCGAGCAGCTCGCCGTAGTGGGTCTCGTGGATCGTCTTGACCCACCCGGTCGTGTCGTCCTGCATCACGGCGCGTGCGTTCGCGACCCACGGGAACATGCCGATCGCCACGGCATCGCCATACTGCTCGCGCGCCTGCGCCTCGGTCAGGCCAACGCCGGCGATCTCGGGACTCGTGTAGATCGGGCGCGGCACCGCGGGGGTTCCGATCACCGAGTCGTGACCGCACGCGTTCTCAGCGGCGACCTCACCCTCACGGAACGCCGTGTGGGCGAGCTGCCAGTAGCCAGCGCAGTCACCAACCGCATAGATGTTCGCGACGCTCGTGCGGCGGCGCTCATCAGTCGTGATCCCCTTGCGATCGAACGCCACGCCCGCAGCCTCAAGGCCAATGCCCTCGACGAGCGGGGTGCGACCGACAGCAACGAGCATCAGGTCGGCCTCGACCGACTCACCCTCGCCAAAGTGCACCGTTAGCGTCGACCCGTTCTGCTCGACCTTCGTGCACTGCTTGCCAAGGTGCAGCGTGATGCCCTTGCGGCCAAACTGCTTCGCGAGCTCCTTCGCCGCATCGTCATCTTCCTGTGGGATCAGCCGCGGGAGCATCTCAACGATCGTCACTTCACTGCCAAACTCGTTGAAGATCGAGGCGAACTCGCACCCGATGATGCCGCCGCCGAGCACAACCAGCCGGCGCGGAATCTCGGTCTGGGCGAGCAGCCCGGTTGAATCAACGCACAGCGACGAATCGAGACCTGGAATCGGTGGCCGCACGGGATAGGCGCCCGTCGCGATGATCGCGCTCTTGAACGTCACATCCTCGCCGCCCGCAACCGAGATCGTGTTCGGACCCGTGAACGTCCCAGCACCCTTGACCCACTCAACGCCATTGGCCTTCAGAAGTTGAGCGACACCGCCCGTCATCTGCTTGACGACGCCGTTCTTCCACTCGTTGGCCTTCGTGAAGTCGAGGACTGGCTCGGACACCGTGACACCAAGCTTCGGGAACGACTCCCGCGCCTGATGGAGGAAGTGGGCCGACTGCACCCAAGCCTTCGTCGGGATACACCCGACGCGCAGACACGTGCCGCCAAGCTCGGGCTCCTTCTCGATGCAGACAACCTTCGCGCCCAGCTGGGCTGCGCGGATCGCTGCCGTATATCCGCCAGGGCCTCCGCCCAGGACGGCGACGTCGCAGTCCATGCCACTCCTCGTAGTCGATTCCCGGTCGATGGTACTCGCCTCCAACGTGCCGGGCGGGACCCATCCCGCTCCGTGCGACACTCTCACCTCACGGAATTCGCGAAGCGAACGGAGCGTTAACCAGAGCATGAATCTCGAAGGCGTCCATCACGTTACGGCGATCACGGGCAATGCTCCGAAGAACGTTGAGTTCTATGCGGGCACGCTCGGGCTGCGCCTGGTCAAGAAGACCGTCAATCAAGACGATCCGAGCGTCTACCACCTCTTTTATGCCGACGAGCTCGGAAGCGCCGGCAGCGACATCACGTTCTTCGAATATCCCGGCGCCCTCCCGGGCCGCGCAGGCGACGGCATGGTTCACCGTGTTGTCTTCCGCGTCGGCTCGGCGGCGTCACTCGACTTCTGGGAGCAGCGCGTTGGTGGCGAGCGCGGCGACGGCTCGCTGCTCTTTGCTGACCCTGAGGGCCTCGCGCTCGAGCTGATCCTCGACGACTCCACCGACGAGCCGCTCACCGCGCGGCATCCCGAGATCCCGGCGGAGCATGCGATCCGCGGCTTCGCGGGCGTGCGCGCCTACGCATCGATACCCGAGCGGAGCGCGGCGTTCCTCAACCACCTCGGCTTCGAAGCGATCGACGGCGGCTACGACGTCGCGGGCGACTCGCGGCACGGCTTCTACGTCTACGACACCCCACCCGACGCTCCGGGCATTCCTGGCGGTGGCACCGTGCATCATGTCGCGTGGTCGTCGCTGCTCAACGAGCACGACGCCTGGGTCGACCGGGTCGCCGCGGGAGGCATCCGCCCAACACCGGTGATCGATCGGTTCTGGTTCCGCTCGATCTACTTCCGCGAGCCCAGTGGCGTGCTGTTTGAGATCGCTTCGATCGGGCCAGGGTTCGGCGTCGACGAGCCGATGGAGTCGCTCGGTGAGTCGCTCGTGCTTCCACCTCGGTTTGAACCGCTGCGCGCCGAGCTTGAGCCCATCCTCACGCCTCTCCCGAATCCGCGGGCCGGCTGGTGATCTACCTCGAGCGAACGGCTGAAGGTCCGGCCGAGGGCGCGCTGGTGCTGCTGCACGGACGCGGGTCGAGTGAGCACGACCTCTATCCCCTGCTCGACGCGTTCGATCCGGAGCGCCGCCTCGACGGTTACACCCTGCGTGCGCCGATGGCGCCGCCAGGCCAAGGTTTCCATTGGTACGTCGTGCCGCGTGTCGGCTACCCCGACCCAGCGTCGTTCAACGCGAGCTACGCCGAGGCGGGCGCGTGGCTTGACGCCTTGCCGCACGAGAAGATCATCCTGGGCGGCTTCTCACAGGGCGCCGTCATGAGCTACGCCCTCGGGCTCGGGGCCGACCGCAAGCGGGCAACCGCAGTGATCGGGCTCTCA
>CAIWTI010000206.1 GCA_903915545.1 uncultured Actinomycetes bacterium
CACGCCGTACTGGAGGCCGAGCGAGACCGAGATCATGAACGAGTACATGAGACCGGCAAGCGTCGTGCCTTCCTTGGCGATGTCGACGAAGATGTCGCCCGCAGTGCCATCGTCAAACAGGCCGACGTGGATGTAGCCCTCGTATTCACCGACACGGAACTTGCGGCCGACCTCGGTGCGATCGTCTGGCAGACGGCGGCGCTTCGGGGCTGCAACAACCGTGCCGAGCGGCACGAGCGTCGTCTGGCCCTTCTCGCTCTTGTCCTTGCCCGACAGCGGCTGGGCGACCTTGCAGTTGTCGCGGTAGATCGCGACAGCCTTGACGCCAAGCTTCCACGCATCGATGTACACCTGGGCGACGTCGTCGACTGTGACCTGCTCAGGCAGGTTCACCGTCTTCGAGATTGCACCCGAGATAAACGGTTGGATCGCGCCCATCATCTTGACGTGGCCCGAGTAGTGGACGGCCCGCTCGCCGATTGCGCAGTCGAAGACCGGGTAGTGCTCGGCCTTGACGTACGGCGCGCCGACGACGGTGTTGCGCTCGTCGATGTAGGCGACGATCTCGTCGACTTCCTGCGGTGCGTAGCCGAGCTTCTCGAGGCCGAGCGGCACGGTCTTGTTCACGATCGTGATCTCGCCACCACCAACCAGCTTCTTCGACTTGACGAGCGAGAAGTCGGGCTCAACACCCGTCGTGTCGCAGTCCATCATGAAGCTGATCGTTCCGGTCGGTGCGAGCACGGTGGCCTGCGCGTTGCGGAATCCGTGGACCTCGCCGAGGTTCAGCGCGTCGTCCCACGATTTACGTGCTGCCGTGAGCAGGTCGTTCGGCACCGTCTCGGACTCGCCAATGTTGCCGACCGCGGCACGATGCTTAGCGATCACGCCGATCATCGCTGCGGCGTTCGGGCGGTAGCCCGCAAACGGCCCCATGCGTCCGGCGATGAGCGACGACTTGCGGTAGGCCCGACCCGTCATCAGTGCGGTGATCGCCGCGGCATAGGCGCGACCTTCGTCTGAGTCGTACGGAAGACCGCGAGCCATCAGCAGGGCGCCGAGGTTCGCGTAACCGAGGCCGAGCTGGCGGTAGGCCCGCGCGTTACGCTCGATCTCAGGCGTCGGGTACGACGAGTAGCCGACAAGGATCTCCTGTGCGAGGAAGACGACATCGATCGCATGCTCAAGAGCCTCAACGTCGAGCTCGCCATCCTCGCGGCGGAACTTCATCAGGTTCAGTGACGCCAGGTTGCATGCCGAGTCGTCGATCGACATGTACTCCGAGCACGGGTTCGATGCGTTGATGCGACCCGAGTTCGGCAGCGTGTGCCACGCGTTGATCGTCGTGTCGTACTGCACGCCCGGATCGGCACAGCGCCATGCAGCCTCGGAGATCTCGCGGAGGAGATCGCGTGCCTTCATGGTGTGCACGACGGAGCCGTCGACACGAGCGGTCAGGTTCCAGTCGGAGTCGGTATCGACGGCCTGCATGAAGGCGTCGGAGACACGAACCGAGTTGTTGGCGTTCTGGTACTGGATCGACGACCAGTCGGGCGAGTCGAGCGACATGTCGTACCCGGCGGATTCAAGGACACGAGCCTTCTCTTCCTCGCGCGCCTTGCACCAGATGAACTCCTGGATGTCGGGATGATCGACGTCGAGGACAACCATCTTCGCCGCGCGGCGGGTCTTGCCACCGGACTTGATCGTGCCGGCCGACGCATCGGCACCACGCATGAACGACACTGGGCCGGAAGCGTGACCACCCTTCGACAGCTGCTCCTTGGAGGAGCGCAGACGGGAAAGGTTCACACCCGAACCCGAGCCGCCCCGGAAGATCACGCCTTCGCGGCGGATCCAGTCGAGGATCGAGTCCATCGAATCTTCGATCGAGAGGATGAAGCAGGCAGAGCACTGCGGCTTCTCCTCAAAACCAACGTTGAACCAGACGGGCGAGTTGAACGCGGCGAGCTGGTTGACGAGGATTGCCTTGAGCTCATCCTCGAACGTGACAGCCTCGTCTTCGGTGCTGAAGTAGCCGCCGTTGCGACCCCACAGACCGATCGTCGTGACGACGCGACCGATCATCTCCTTGACGGAGCGCTCGCGCTCAGGTGAGCTCATGCGGCCGCGGAAATACTTCTGCGCGACGATGTTGGTTGCGGTCTGCGACCAAAACTTGGGGAACTCCACGTTCTTCTGATCGAACGCGGGCTTGTCCTTGCCGGGGATGAACGCGTCGCGCTCTTCCCAGTCGATCTCCTCAAAGGGATCGCGGCCGGCGATAGTGAAATAGCGGCGAACGGCGAGGTTGGCGTCCTCGTCGACGACGGTGTTCACGAGCTCGTCGGGGTTTATCTGAACGGTCTCCTGCTCTACGGACGCCATGTCCTCATCCTTTCACTACTTCGATGCGACGTTGTGCTCGTCGAGCCTGCGGCCGGTCAACGAGCGGAGGGGCATCGTAGGACGCCCGTCGGATGGCATCGACCCCAGAGCTGAAATTCGCCCAAAAACACGCAATTTGCGGGCTTTTTAGGCTCGCCATCGCGTGTGCCTAGTGTAGACACGTGAGCCGAGCTTGGGCGGTGTGTTTCGTGCCTAGCTACCGGCGCGGAAGCGGCGCCAGAGCAGACCGCCAACACCAGCTGCAACGAGGAGCACTGCGAGGCCGCCGAGGATCACGAGCGGCAGCGGGAAAGAGGTTGCTCCACCGGGGCTCGCGTCGACGATCACGCTGGGAATTGGCCCGGTGGGCTTCGTGTTCCCTGGTGTCTCGGTCGTCGTTGTCGCGGGCGTTGTGTCGGTCGACTGGGCCACTGTCGTCGACGTGGTGGTCGTGCCCTTGCCATTTGCGGCGGCGATAGCGGTGTTCTCTGCGGCACGGATGTCGTCACGTGCGCTTGAGTAGACCGACACGTCGGTCGGAAGGTGATTGATCGCCTGCTGGTAACACGGGATCGCATAGGTCTTATCGATGTGCCCGTCGTACCAGTCGTTCAGAAGGGTCTTCCAGCACGGCGCGGTCGAAGAAGACGCGGCTGCCGAACTCACCAACGCCGTCGCTGCGGTCGCCAGCACGAGTGCGGCGAGCGTAGTGCGCAGGGTGCGAGTGAGAAGTGAGTTCACGTGTTGGGGTAGTGGTAACGCGGTGGTACTCGCCGAGTTTGATTGCTCGGCGTGTGGGCATCGTTCGGACCCTGTAAGGCAATTGTGGCCAGAGGGTTGGACGTCAGCGCGCAATGCTACCGTCGCGCGGAATGCGGGCGGTACGTGACCGGTACGCGTTCGCGAACGCGACCCTCTTTGTAGCCCTCGCGGTGGCAGCAGGCGCGCTCTTTTTCGGCGGCGGGACAACAGGATCGGCGCTGCCTTGGCTCACCTTGACGGTGGGTGGTGCGCTGGTCGTTCTCGTGTTGCTCGAAGGTCTGCCGGTCGGCGCGTGGAAGGTCGTCCCGCTCGCGTTGCTTGGGGTGTGGGCGGCGATCTCGATCGCTTGGTCGGTCGAACCCGACCGCACGTGGACGTACGCAAACCGGACGCTGCTCTATGCCGCTGTCGCCTTGTTTGGTACCTATCTCGCAGGGCGCGAGCGGAAGGTTGCCGCTGCGCTTGCGCTACTTCTCGGCGCTCTGTGTGTGTGGGCGCTCGCCGGGAAAGTGTTCGCGGGCCTCTACCCGGACTACGCTCGCGTCGCCCGGCTCCGCAGTCCTGTTGGGTATTGGAACGGTCTCGCGCTCCTCGGAGATATTGCGCTGCCGCTTGCGTTGTGGATGGCGCGTTCGCGGCGGCTCTTCGGGACGGCCCTCGCGTTCGGGTGGATCGTCGCTCTCGCGCTCACGTATTCGCGAGCTGGAGTCGCGATCGCGCTCGTGGTCTTGCTGCTTTACGCAAGCCTTGGCGGCGGGTGGTGGTACTCGACGACGACACTCGCGGCGGCAGCGATCCCGGCCGGACTCGTCCTTGCCGTCGCGTTCTTCCTGCCGGGAGTGACGAGCGACGGCCAGTCGGGGCATGTCCGCAGCGACGATGGGCTGATCTTCGGGGTCGTGCTCATCGTCGGCCTCCTCGCGACCGCAGCACTCTCGCGTGTTCGGGTACCTGATCCGCCGCCGGGCCTTCGGCGTGCCGCGATGCTCAGTGCTGGGCTGATTGCTGTGGTCGTCATTGGCGTCGCGGCGACGCATGCGAGCGGTTGGTGGTCGTCGTTTACGAGCACTCAGGTCGCCGAGGTTGGCAACGGTGGAGGTCGCTTCGGCGACACGAGTTCAAACAATCGCTACGCCTGGTGGACGCAGGCGTGGCACGCCTTCGAGGCCCACCCGCTCGGTGGGACAGGTGCTGGGACGTTTGCGGTCACCAACCTGCGCTACCGCACGAGCTATCTCGATCAGGCGGTCGAACCACATGACGTTCCCGTGCAGTTCTTGAGCGAGACGGGAATTGTCGGAGCGGCGCTCGTCTTGCTGACGGTGCTGTTTTTCCATGTCGGGATCGTTGCTCGCCGCGATGGTGTGAAGCTTGCGCTTGGCCTCGCGCTCCCCGCCTTTGCGCTCCATGCGCTCGTCGACATCGACTGGGACTTCGTGGCGCTCTGCGTTCCCGTCCATCTGATTGCCGGCATGCTCGCTGGGAAGCCCGAGCGGCGAAGGGTCAGTGGGTCGGCCGCGCTCGCCGGAGTTGGTGCTGCCGTGCTGCTTGTGCTCTCGACGTTCAGCGTCTGGCTGGGTGATCGGTACGCGGGTCGAGCGAGCGAGGCGCTCGGAACGCCGGCGCATGCCGTGTCGCTCGCCCGGACTGCGCGGTCGTTCGATCCGCTCACGGTTGACCCGATCCTCACGGAGGCTGTCGCGGCATGGTCGGGTGGAGCTCTCGATACCGCCCGCGGCTACTACCTCGAAGCCGTTCGCGTCCAGCCGCACGACGCTGACGCTTGGTACCAACTCGGCTGGTTCGACCTGCATGTTCGCAACTGCGCACGGGCCGCGCTTCCCGAGCTTGATCGCTTTACCGCGCTCGACCCGCAGAACCGCAAGAACGTCGAGTACGACGCGGCGCTGAAGCTCGTCAACTCGGGCACTCCTCGGTGTTAGCGGTCGCTACGCGCCGAGGATGACGGCGAGCTGGCCGCCGTGCAGTGCTGCGCGCCGGACACCGTCAACCGGGCCAACGACCTTGATCCCAAGGTCGCGTGCGAGCCGACGTCCCTCGGCCGCGAAGCCGGGGCGGTACATGACGACACTCGTCGCGTAATCCTGGCGCTTGGCGTTGCCGGTGCTCGCGACCTTGTAGCCAAGGTGCTGGAGACGAGCCGATGCGGCAGCGGCTGCGCCGTGCCGGCCGTTCCCGTTCATCACCGCGATGTGGATATCCGCACGAGCAACCTTGGGCTGAACGGCGGCGGCGACCTTCTGGGCTTCGCGGATCTTCGCGACCTTCTTGACGACCGCCTTCGGAACGGCGGGTGCCGGCGTAAACGCCGCAGCCACAGCGTGGCGCTGGATCGCGTGCGACACGGGCTTCGCGAGCATGAACGCCGCCGCACCAAGCAGCAGAACGAGTTCGATCGCAGCGACAAGGCTGGCGACGATCGTTGCTCGGCGCCAGGGGCGGACGAGCTCGTGCGGGCTGGTCAGTGGTGCGTCCACAGGTGGCATCGGATTCTCCGGGGCGTCCCGGACTCCTTTGTTTGCCGCCTGATCTAGCTGCGAACCCACTCGAGCGTACGGCTCAAGCCGTCCTCGAGCGAGGTGCGCGCCTGCCAGCCAAGTACAGAAGCGGCGCGCGTGACATCGAGGGCAGAACGTTGGACGTCCCCGAGGCGCGCGGGCGCAAATGTCGGGTCCGACGCAACACCAATCACGGTGGCGCAAGCGTCATGCAGGCCGATCACCGTCGTCTCGACCCCCGTGCCGACGTTGTAGATGTCGCCCGGCGCGCCCGCCGCGGCGAGCAGCGCGTTGACGACATCGCCGACGAACACGAAGTCGCGTGTCTGGAGACCGTCGCCAAAGATCGTCGTCGGAAGGCCGGCTGCCAGTCGTTCCAGGAAGATCGACGCCACCCCACCCTCCAGCGTCGCCTCCTGGCGGGGGCCGAACACGTTGCCGAACCTGAGCACCACGTTGCTTGTCCCGTGGATGCGGTTCCACCCAAGCAGGTACTGCTCGGCGCAGAGTTTCGCGATGCCGTACGGCGACATAGGTTGAAGCGTCGCCGTTTCGGAGGCTGGCCCGTCGCACTCGCCGTAGATGGCGCCGCCCGTTGACGAGAAGATCACTTGCGCGTCCGCGTGCTGCGCTGCCTCAAGGACGGCGATCGTGCCGACCACGTTCACTTGAGCGTCCCGCTGTGGCTCGCGAATCGACGTCTGCACGTCGGCCTGCGCGGCGAGATGAAAGATGACGTCGGCGCCCGTCGCGTCGAACCCGTCGCGGATGTCGGCAATCACGAGGTCAGCCGCCGCAGCAACGTTCTCGCGCTTCCCCGATGACAGGTCGTCGACAACCGTGACCGAATCGCCACGGGCTAGGAGTGCATCAACGAGGTTCGAGCCGATGAAGCCGGCACCTCCAGTGACCACAGCGCGCATGGGCCGTATCGTAAGCACCACGATGTTCGTCTCGTTCGAAGGTGTCGACGGTTCAGGGAAAAGCACCCAGGCGGGACTTCTCGCTGCGTCGCTTCGCGCCGCCGGTCATGAGGTGATCGAGACGCGCGAACCGGGAGGGACGCCGCTCGGCGAGCAGGTACGGGCGATGCTCCTTCATGGCGGCGACATGACCCCCTGGGCCGAGGCTGCGCTCTTTGCTGCTTCGCGTGCGCAGCATGTGGAGGAAGTGATCCGTCCAGCGCTTGAGCGCGGTGCGTGGGTCGTCTGCGATCGCTACATCGATTCCTCTGTCGTCTACCAGGGCGTGGTGCGCGGGCTTGGCGCAGAGGCGGTGTACGAGTTGAACCGCGTTGTCACACGCGACCTGCTGCCGCATCGAACGTTTCTACTCGACCTTGACGCGGCCGTGTCGCGTGCCCGTCAGGAGGGCGAGCTCGATCGCATCGAGCGCGAGAACGACACCTTCCGCGCCGGTGTCGTTGATGCGTATCGGGAGCTCGCGAGGCGTCAGCCCGAGCGGTTTGTGATCCTCGATGCGCGGGCTGCCGCCGCCGACCTTGCGCAGGAGATTCGTGAGCAGCTTCTCGACGGTTAGAGAGCAGCAGGAGGCAAAGCGCCTCCTGCAGGGTGCGCTCACCGACGGCCCGGCACACGCCTACCTCTTCCACGGTCCAGCGGGCGTCGGCAAGTCGACGATCGCCCGTCTGTTTGGGCGGGCCCTGCTCAACACAGATCGCGAGGTTCACCCGGACCTGTACGAGCTTGAGCCGCTCGGCGACATGATTCGCATCGACGCGGTGCGCGAGCTCCGCCGCGATCTGCACATGCGGCCGTTTGAGGGCGATCGCCGGGTGTACATCGTCCACGGCGCCGATCGGCTCGGCGACGACGCGTCAGATTCGCTGCTGAAGGATCTCGAGGAGCCGCCGCCGTATGCGGTGATCATCTTGATCGCCGACGACCTTGGGCCGATCTCGGCGACGATCCGGTCGCGGTGCCAGCTCGTTCCGTTTCGGCGCCTCTCTGAGCGGGCTATACGGGAGGTTGTCGATGCGCGTGCGCCCGACGCCTCGGCCGATCGACGTACCGCGCTCGCGCGGGTTGCGGGCGGCCGACTCGACCGCTTGGAGCGGCTTCTCGATCCGGGGTCGGCAGCACGTCGCGACAAGCTGGTCGAGGTTGCGCGGTCGGTCTATCGCGACCCAGCGTTCGATTCGACCGCTGCTGCCGAAGTGTTGCTCGACTGCGCCAAGGAGCGCGCTGAGCACGCTCGCGCCATCGAAGAGGCGCGACTCGCGCAGCTCGATCTTCCCGAGAAGGAGGCCGAGCAGCGGATCAAGCGGGCCCAGCGCGGTGCCGAACGTGACGAGCTGCTTGCACAGCTTGAGGAGCTCGCAGGGTGGTACCGCGACCTCGTCGTCGTTGGGGTCGGTGCCGAGAGCGCCGCGATCCATCTCGACCGGATCGAGGAGCTGAAGGCAGACACGAGTCGCGAGCGGCTCGTTGGAGCGGAGAATGCCGCCGAGATCGTTCGGGCTGCCTGGCGTCGTTTGGAGGAGTTCAACCTCTCTCCGCAGCTCGCGCTTGAAGCGCTGTGGATTCGGCTCCACCGCGAACTCGCGAGCTGACGTGAGCATCCTGCTTCTGAAGCTCACGGTGACGCCGGCCGTGATCGCGCTCGCGACGATCGCTGCCCGCCGGTACGGGCCCGTCGTGGGCGGCTGGCTGATCGGCTTGCCGGTGACAGCGGGGCCGGTGACGGTGTTCCTCATCGCTTCGCACGGGCCGACGTTCGCGGCGCGCACCGCAGCGGGAGTCGTCGGTGGGGTGACCGCCCAAGGGCTGTTCGTACTTGGCTTCGCGGCCGCAACACGAAACGGCCGGGGTTGGAAGTTCGGGGTGGGCGTCGCCTCGGCGGTCTTTCTCGCGTCGGCCTTTGCGATGCGAGGTCTCGGGCTGAACATCGTCGAGTTCGCCGTGCTCGCGGTGGCAACTCTCGCGATCGGACTCAAGCTTGTGCGGGCAGATCAGGCTGGTGTACGCGGCCGCCCGCCGCGGTGGGATCTGCCGCTTCGGATGGTGCTTGCAACGGTGCTCGTGATCACGATCACGGCGGCTGCGTCGTCGCTTGGCCCGGTGTTGAGCGGCGTCTTGACGACGTACCCGATCCTCTCGACGTTGCTTGCAGTGTTCGCGTTTCGCAACGGCGGCGTCGCCCCTGCGCTCTCGGTCTATCGCGGCCTCTTGCTCGGACTCTTCGCGCTTGAATCATTTGCCCTCACAGCGGCATTGCTTCTTGGGCGTGTGTCGAGTGTCGTGACCTTCGTGGCTGCATTTTCGGCTGCATTTGGTTGCCAAGCGGTGACGCTGATCGCGGTTCAGGCGAGTCGTCGACGGATCGCCGCGGCGGAGCGCCAGGCTGCGTTAGCTGCGGCGAGGCTGATATAAGAGCCAGAAGGTATGTCTGCCGAACCCCACATTCAGAGCTACGCCGTCGTTGGTGACGTCGATCCTCGGCTCACCGATCTGTTGAACGATCTGACCGCCGCGTTCCGCGCGGTTGGCTTCACGCCTGACGGCGAAGCGAAGGATGCGGGCATCGTCATCAACGCTGTCGACCCGGCAGCACCTCAGCCGTTCCGCCGCGGATCGCGCGGGACCTTCGTCGCAGCCCTCTACGTTCAAGACGAGGAGCCGCTCGACGGGTTGAAGGAGACCTACCCGATGCTCGTGCGGGCGCTTGCCAACATCGTGCTGCTCTACGTGCCGGGAAGTGGCGTGTACTTCACGACGATGGAGCGCGGCCACTACCACGTGCGGGAAGGCGCAGGCGCGTCGCTTGGCGAGGCCGTCTTTGATCGCCTTCGCCCGCTCGCTACGTCACGTCTCGTGATCGACAACGAGTTCCGCTCTGACCTCGAGCCTGAGCTTTGGGATGGCGACGAGAAGACCGAGCAGATGAAGGCGGTCGGTCGCCGGCTCGACGATCTTGGCCTGCTGCCGGCACCGTTCCCAATTGAGGAGCTGCTCAGCGAGCGCGAGCTGCGTCACGTGCAGCGTCTCTACGGCATTGGTGGGCTCTCGTACGGCAACCTCTCGGCGCGCCTTGACGACAACCGGTTTTGGATGAGCGCTAGCGGTGTCGACAAGGGCAAGCTCGAGACGCCCGGCCGCGACATCCTGCTCGTCACCGGCTACGAGCCCGCTGCCGCCCGAATGATCTTGAGTGTCCCGCCCGGCATCGAGCCGCGGCGTGTGTCGGTCGATGCGATCGAACACTGGATGATCTACCAGCACCACCCTGACGTTGGCGCGATCCTCCACATCCACGCGTGGATGGACGGGATCCCGGCAACCGACGTGAACTTCCCGTGCGGTACCGCGGAGCTCGCGACCAGCGTCTCAAAGCTGATCGACGCTGAGCCCGATCCTGCCCACGCGGTGATCGGACTTCGCAACCATGGCATTACGGCGACGGGTGAGAATCTCGACGAGGTTCTCGACCGGATCCTGCCGCGGTTGCAGCTCCAGGTCCCGATGACCTGAGCCGACGACCTGTGACGACACTCGTTACCGGCGCGACCGGCTTTCTTGGTGGCCACCTCGTGCGCGAGCTGATCGAGCGCGGCGAGCAGGTTCGTGCGCTTGCCCGGCCAACCTCGGACGTCCGTGAACTCGTGGAGCTCGGTGTCGAGATCTCACCGGGCGATCTCTCTGATTCATTTGCGTTGGCGAAGGCCGCCGAGGGATGCGACCGCGTCTTCCACCTTGCGGGGCTTGTCGTCCACGATCGTCGCCGTCGCGACGAGCTGAACGAGATCAACGTCGAAGGCACACGTCGCGTGTTGGAGGCAGTCGAGCCGGGCGCACGCGTGGTCTACGTCTCAAGCGTCGCGGCCGTCGGCCCGGCGCCGTCGCTCAACCGTCCGGCGACCGAGGATCAGCCGTTCCCGAAGCAGGCGATCGGCCTGCCGTACGCCGACAGCAAGCGCGCGGCCGAGGCAGTCGTTGCTGAAGCCGTCGCGCGTGGCGTCGACGTCGTGATTGCGAACCCGGGCTTTCTGATCGGTCCCGGCGATGTCTACAAGGTGTCGACGTGGCCGCTTGCCGCGTACCTCGCGGGCAAGCTCCGCTTCTCGACCGACGGAGCCCTGTCGTTTACCGACGCGCGCGACGTCGCGGCGGCGCTTCCGGTGTTGGCCGATCGCGGTCGTACGGGCGAGCGCACAATCCTCGCCAACCGGGATGGCAACGCGTCGTGGTCGCAGTTCTTTGCGAGGATCGCCGCTGTCTCGGGCGTCAAGCGCATGGTGATCAAGTTCCCGCCGCCGATCGCGATCGCCTCGGCAACCGTGGTGCCGTGGCCGGTGCGTGCTGACGAGGTTCGAGCCGCCGCGCACTGGTGGGTGTACGACCCAGCGAAGGCCGAGCGCGAGCTCGATTACCGCCCACGCGGGCTGGATGAGGCGATCGAAGCAACGATCGCCGACCAGAAGCTCCTCGCGTCGTAGCGGGCCTGGTATGCCAGGTGGCACAGGGGGAACCGTCCGGTGAACCTGGGCGCTACCCGTACCATGGACGCAATGAGCGAACACATTGTCTTCGTAGAGATCCCTTCGGGCTCCCGCAATAAGTACGAATTTGACGAGGAACTTGGCGCAATCGTCTTCGATCGCCGCCTCTTTACCTCGATGAGTTATCCCGCCGATTACGGCTACATCGAAGGAACTCTCGCCGAGGACGGCGACCCGCTCGATGCGCTCGTTCTCGTGGGTGAGCCGACGTTCCCTGGCTGCCGCATTCGCGTGCGCCCGGTCGGCGTCTTCCACATGGAGGACGAGAAGGGTGTCGACGACAAGGTGATCTGCGTGCCGCTCAAGGATCCGGCATGGATGCGGGCGACCGACATCCATGACATCCCGTCGGAGCTGCGCAACGAGATCGAGCACTTCTTCCAGGTCTACAAGGACCTCGAGCAGGCGCACACGATCACGCGTGGGTACGGCAACCGTGTCGAGGCGATGAAGGTCATCGAGTCGGCGACCAAGCGGCTCGCCGACCACAAGCTCACGGTCGCCTAGGTTTCGCGTGCCCCACGCGGGCACGTTGGCTGACAGCGACGCTCGCAATCACCCCGATCGCGGCTAGGAGAATCGTCCAGGAGACGTGCTCGCCCAGTGTGAGCGCGCTCCAGCCGACGGTCATCAGCGCCTGGAAGAGCTGGATCTGGCCGACGCGTGCCACGCCTCCCATGGCGAGGCCCGCGTACCACGCCACGAAGCCGAGGAACATCGAGGCGATCGCCGAGTAGAGGAAGCCAAAGGTCGCCTTCGATCCCGGCATCGTCGGGGGCAGTGTGAAAGCCGCGACGACGATGGTGACGGGCAGGCTCACGACGAGCGCCCAGCTGATCGTCTCGATCGCGCCAAGCGTCCGGGCGATCGCGGCTCCTTCGGCGTAGCCCATCCCGCACACAGCGACCGCGACCAGGAGGTAGCCGTCGGCGAGCGACAGTCCGCCACCCGCCTGCTCTACCGCGAAGGTCGTGACGATCGCGACGCCTGCGAGGGCGGCGAACCAGAAGACCGGGCCGGGCCGCTCGTGGGCGCGGACAACCGCGAACACCGACGTCGCGGCGGGGAGCAGCGCGATCACGATTGCGCCGTGGGCCGAGCCCGTGCGTTGCAGCGCGAGGGCGCTGAGCACCGGGAAGCCGACGACGATCCCGCCTGCTGTCACTGCGAGCCGGATCGCCTCAGAGCGTGTCGGGCGCCGCGCCTTGCGCAACCAGAGCGTCGGGATCGCACAGGCGGCTGCGACGACCGCTCGCCCGAACGCGATGAACCACGGGCTGTAGCCATGCAGCGCAAACTTCGTCGCCGGGAACGTGAACGAGAAGATTGCGACGCCGATGAAGCCGAGCGCAGCCCCTTCGAGCGTGCGCCGACGATCGGTCTGGGGCGCGCGTTCCATCCGGCGAGGATACCGATCCGGTGGGTTGGAGCCGCGTACGCGCGGGCCGTCGCTCCCCGCTCGCTACACTCAGCCCCGTTCGCCGACGTAGCTCAGCTGGTAGAGCACTTCACTCGTAATGAAGGGGTCCGCGGTTCAAGTCCGCGCGTCGGCTCTAGGTGGAGGCCCGGTTTTCGGTGGGGTCACGCGAAGTGAGGCATGATCCACGCATGGTTGTTCTCGGCGGC
>CAIWTI010000207.1 GCA_903915545.1 uncultured Actinomycetes bacterium
AGGTTCAGGACGCGGCGGGCAACTTGACCACGGACGCTGGTCGGACGATCACGTTCGCCAAGAGCTCCGGGGCTGGAACAGTCTCCGGTCTTGGGACGCAGACCACCTCAGCTGGGTCGGCGACCAAGACGGTGACGGGTGTGTTGGCGGGGAGCATCACCATCACCGCGACCGACGGTGTGCTGACCGGTGGCTCAACAACCTTCACGATCGATCCCGGTGCCGCAGCCAAGTTGGTGATCACCTCGTCGACGGGCAACTTGACCTCGGGTGGGACGCGGTCGATTACGGCTGAGGTTCGGGATGCCAATGACAACGTTGTGACCTCGGATAGCTCGACGGTCGTGACGTTCTCGAAGAGCTCCGGTGTCGGCACCGTTACCGGCCTAACCACGGCGACAGCGTCGAGCGGTATCGCCTCGCTGACGGTGACGGCGGCTACTGCGGGCAGCATCACATTGCTTGCTCACAGCGGCTCGCTGACCGACGGGACATCGACGTTCACCATCGTTGCGGGTACCGCAACGAAGCTCGTGTTCACCTCAGCGACGTCAAGCATCGTTTCGGGTGCTACGCGGACGCTCACTGCCGAGATCCGTGACGCCAACGACAACGTTGTGACCTCGGATAACGCGACGGTCGTCACCTTCTCGAAGAGCTCCGGTGCCGGCACAGCGACGGGGCTAGCCACTGCGACAGCGTCGAGTGGTATTGCGTCGCTCACCGTCACAGCAGCGAACTCGGGCAGCATCACGATCCTCGCCCACAGCGGTTCGCTGACCGACGACACATCGACGTTCACGATCGCGGCAAACGCAAGCACAACGACCCTCGGTGCACCCTCCGCGATTGTCGCGGGCCAGTCGGTGACCTTCACGGCGACGGTCACGTCGGGTGCCACCGGCACGGTGACCTTCAAGGATGGGCTGACGACGATCGGTACGGCGACGCTCTCGGGCACCACCGCTTCGATCACGATCACCTCGCTCATGACCGTCGGTACACACTCGATTACCGCCACGTACAACGGTGACTCGAGCTACGCATCGTCGACGAGCTCCTCCGTCAGCCAGGTCGTCAACCAGGCGAGCACCACCGGCGTTGTCACCTCTAGCTCGCTCACCGGTGTGAAGGGCCAGACGATCACGCTGACGGCAACGGTCACTACAACCGGCCCCGGCAGCGGTTCGGGGACGGGCACCGTCACGTTCAAGGACGGCCTGACGACCCTGGGAACCGGCTCAGTCAACGGTTCGGGCGTCGCCACGTTCTCGACGGCGAACCTCGCGATCGCCTCACACACGATCACGGTCGACTACGCCGGCGACACGAATTACGGAGCGTCCTCGTCGTCCTCGATCACACAGGTGATCAACAAGGCGTCGTCGACCTCGAACGTCTCGAGCTCGGATAGCTCGGTCGCCACCAACACGCAAATCACGTTGACGGCGACGATCGCCGCGACCGCCCCGGGTTCAGGAACCCCCACGGGAACCGTGACGTTCCTCGACGGTGGCAGCTCGATCGGGACAGGCACGCTGAACGGCAGTGGCGTCGCAACGCTCAACGTCACGCTCGGTGCGGGAAGCCATTCGATCACCGTGTCGTACGCAGGTGACACGAACTTCCTCACCGGCAGCTCGGGCACGCTCACGGTGACGGTTACTGCTCCGGTTACAACACCGACGGTGGTCGTCCCGGTGAACGGCAAGACGAGCACGATCACCCCGGGCGTTGTCACGGCGGTTGCACCTGTCACGCTCGGAGCAGCCGCCGGCGCTGTCGCTGGTGCACCTGCGATCTCGGCAGCAGTCAGCATTCCCGCAACTGCACTCAGCGTTCCGGCAACCGTCGTTGCCGCCCCGACAACCGCACCGTCGACCGGAGCGTTCAAGGCCGGTGGCCAAGCGGTCAGCGTTGTCGTCACCGATAGCAACGGCACCGTGCTCCACAGGTTCGCAACGCCACTGCAGATCGAGCTCACAAACGTTCCGACGAACTTCGTGCCGTCAACGTCCGACGACAACGTGACGTGGCGTGCGGTGCCAGAGGCCTCCACGGTGAACCAGGCGACGGCGCAGGATTGGTACGTCCGGAACGGTACGACGATCACCATCTTCACTCGGCACCTCACGAGCTTCGCTGTGTCGGAGCCGGTCGTTGCAGCAACACCGCTGGCGATTACGACCAAGGCTGCGATCAAGCAGCTCAAGCATCAGCTCGTTCTCACGTTCTCGACGACGACGCCGACGCACGTCCAGTTCGAACTCGTCAAGGCAGACGGGAAGACAATCGCCCGGAAGTTCCACCGCTGGTTCACGCAGGTCGGAAGCAAGACCCTGACCGTGTCGCTCTGGTCGTTGAAGAAGACCGCGTTCCCCGGAGCAACGCTCAAGGCGATCGCAACGAGCGGGACGAGCAGCGTGACCGTTTCGAAGAAGGTTGTTCTCGAAGCCTGATGGAGGACTGAGTTGCGGGGCGGTAGACCGAATCACCCTTTTTGAGGGTTCCTAAGCGGTCTGCCGTCCCTCACTCTTCGAAGAGCATGGGGGGAGGCATCCAGCTCGGCACGGTCCGGCGGATCGCGACGGGCCCAGTGCTCGTCAGCGCGACTGCGCTGCTGACGCTTGCCCTTTGGGCGGCAGACGGCTTCGCGCTGCATCACCTCGTCGCATTTGCGTTCCTCGTGGTGGCCGCTGCCGCGGGCAGTGCGCAGGCGCTCGACCTCGGCACGGAGTCGCGGTATGACGTCGCGGGGCCGATCGTTGTTCTCGCCGGCGTGATCAGCGGGCCGCTTGGTGGCGCGATCGCTGGTGCCGCTTGCGTGCGAGCACCCATCGACGGGTCGAGCGCGCGCCTCACAGCCACCGCTCAACGCGTGCTTCAGGGCGCGGTCGCGGGGGCCATCGTTTGGATTCCCGGTCTTTCGATCGGAACCAGCGCGGGCGCTGTGGAGGCTGCATTCGCCGCCTGCGCCGCGGCGTTCGCCGTCAACGCCGTGGCATTTCTCGTTGACGCGCCGATGACACACGGCCGCCTACTGCGGGTCGATGCAGTCGACGCGGCGATCGGGGCGCCACTCGTCGCTGGGTACACGATCGCTTACAACCACGCGGGACTCCTGCCGCTTCTGCTCCTGCTCGTGCCCGTGATCGTCGCTGCGACGGGGCTCCGTTCGCTGCGTGAGCGATGGCGAGTCGCCGCCGAAGAGTCGGAGGCACGAGCGCAACGCGACCCGCTCACGGGCGCGTTCAACCGTCGGTGGTTCGAGTCTGCCGTCGCCGGTGATGCGGTCTTTGGCCTCGTCCTGATTGACATCGATCACTTCAAGAACATCAACGACGAGCTTGGACATCCCGTGGGCGACGCCGTCCTCGTCGAGGCCGTACGCCGGCTCACGTCTCGTGTGCGCCCAGGCGACGCAGTCGTGCGGTGGGGCGGTGAGGAGTTCGCCATTCTCCTGCGCGGCGTACAGAGTGGTAAGGATCTTGCAGACCGGGCAGAGGAGCTTCGCGTCGCGCTCGGAGAAGCGCCATTCGAGGTCGATGAGCACCTCATTCACGTCACTGCGTCTGCGGGAGCGTCGGCCGCTACCGGCGATGTTGCGGCAGTGATCCGTGCCGCCGACGCCGCGCTGTATGACGCGAAGCGAGCAGGGCGCAACCGCGCCGTCATGCTCGGCCGCGCTGACCTGCCTTGAAGGCGGTCGTCCAACGCGTTTCACGCGCCTCAGTGACGCCAGGTGGCTCAATCGGCCATGGGTTCATGATTCTGCTCGGCGTGGCCCAGGGCGACGCGTCGTCCGACGCCCGCGCGCTTGCCCAGAAGGTCGCAAAGCTCCGTGTTTTTGCAAACGACGAGGGAAAGTTTGACCGGTCACTCGTCGATGTCGGCGGAGCGGCACTCGTCGTCTCACAGTTCACGCTGCTCGCGGATACCCGGAAGGGGAACCGGCCGAGCTTCAGCGATGCCGCCTCACAGGAGCGCGCAATCCCGCTCTATGAGTCGTTCTGCGACGCACTGGTGGCGGAAGGGATCGCTGTTGAGACGGGCGTCTTTGGCGCTCACATGGCAGTCGAGCTCGTCAACGACGGACCCGTGACGATCCTGCTTGATACGGCGGCGTAGCGGGCGCGACGACCACCTGCGCGTTCTCGCGGCTGTAAACGGCCGATCTCCCGCAGAGTGGGTCTCTGCTAGTCTTCGCGCACCACATTTCGGCTTTCTGAAATGGGCGCCTGGCGCCCATTTTTTGTGATGACACCTAATCCGCATGACAAGGAGCGAGAGCTGCAGCGCGAGGTCACCCGAGCAGTCGAGAACGCTGTTCCCGGTTCAGAGGTGCTCGCCCTCGAACTGACCGGCAAGGAGCGCTTCTGTGTGTACGTCGATCACCCTGAGGGTGTCGACCACGCGCTTTGTGAACGCGTTTCAGCCGTACTTCGACCGTATCTCGATCGCTACTCGGTTGAGGTCTCGTCGCCCGGGCTCGATCGTCCGCTTCGGACACAGGCGCATTTCGCTCAAGTCGTTGGACAGAAGGTGAAGCTTCGAACCGCCGATCGGCGGTTGCAGGGCGCAGTACTAGATGCCGGCGCGCGCAACGTGCGCGTCGAGCGTAGGGCCGGGGAACCGGTCGACATACCGTACGACGAGATCGTGCGGGCGAATCTGATCTGGGAAGGGTAGGTACCGGGATGAGCCAGGAGATCGTTGACGCCGTTCGTGAGATTGAGCGCGAGAAGGGAATCGAGGCCGACACGTTGGTCGCGGCTCTTGAGGACGCGCTGCTCGCGGCATACAAGAAGACACCGGGCGCAGCCCGTCACGCCAATGTCGTACTCGACGAAGCTGGCGACTTCCGCGTGTTCGCGATCGAGCTGCCTGCCAACCTGGAGGCCCGTCTGCTCGACGAGGCCCGTGAGCGCGCGCTCGACGAGCTTGAGCGCATCGAGGAAGAGTCCGGTGAGAAGAACCACACGCTGCTTGCCGACGACGACCTCGACCTCGACTGGTCGCAGGTGCCGGATGAGCAGATCAGCCGCGAAGATGTCACGCCGGACAACTTCGGTCGGATCGCTGCGCAGACCGCGAAGCAGGTGATTCTCCAGCGGATCCGTGAGGCCGAGCGCGAGATGATGTACGACGAGTACATCGACCGCGTCTCAGAGGTCGTTACCGGGATCGTGCAGCAGGCGGGCGACCGCAACAACGTTCTCGTCGACCTCGGCAAGGTTGAGGCGCTTCTGCCGCGCTCCGAGCAGGTCGATGGCGAGCGCTACGAGCAAGGCTCGCGCATCAAGGCAGTGATCACCGAAGTTCGCACCGGCACGAAGGGCCCGCAGGTGATCCTGTCGCGCCGCGATCCCGAGTTGATCAAGACGCTGTTCGAGCTGGAAGTGCCGGAGATCGCCGACGGCCTCGTCGAGATCCGTGGCGTTGCGCGCGAACCGGGGTACCGGTCGAAGATTGCCGTCGAGTCGCACGCCCAGGGTGTCGATCCGGTCGGTGCCTGCGTCGGCCCGCGTGGTTCGCGCGTCCGCATGGTCGTCTCGGAGCTCCGCGGCGAGAAGATCGACATCATCCCGTGGAACCCTGAACCGGCCCGGTTCGTTGCCAAGGCGCTCTCGCCAGCCCGCGTCCGCGAGGTCTACCTCGATGACGACGGCCGCGAAGCTACGGTCGTCGTGCCTGACGATCAGCTCGCGCTCGCCATCGGCAAGGAAGGCATGAATGCCCGGCTCGCCCATCGTCTGACCGGCTGGAAGATCGACATCGTCAGCGATAGCGAGTTCGCGCAGCAGGAGGCGAACGCCGCGTTTGGTGGCGACAGCGACGAGGAAGGCGACTTCTCCGGCCGCTGCGCAGCGATCCTCACTAACGGCAAGCGCTGCCCGAACGCCGCCCTGCCTGGCAGCAAGTACTGCGGCGTGCCCGCCCACCAGGAGCTCGCGCTCCACGAGCCAGCAGATGGCGAAGCCAACATGGTTGTGGCTGAGTCAGAGCCTGAGCTCGAGGCGATCGCTGACGTCACGGCCCCCGAGGCAGTCACCGAGGACGCAGCAGCGTTCGAAGCGGAGACCGTCGAGGAGCCAGGCAACGACTAAGGAGTCCATCAGGACATGCGCGGGCTGCGGTCGCAAGGCGCCGCAGTCCACGCTTCTCCGTTTCCACGCCGACGGTGGTGTTTTGACCGCCGGCGCGGGCCCGGGGAGAGGGGCCTACACCTGTCGCAGCGCCGCCTGTTTTGAACGGGCGCGGAACGTCAGGGGCTTCGCTCGGATCTTGCGCACAACCGTCCGCGTCGACCAGGAACTCGCGCGGCTCTACACTTGAGGTCTCAGTGCCGAACGGAAAACCAAATAAGCCAATTAGGCCACGTGGCGGAAGCGGTCCGGGCAACCGGAAGCGCCGAGTCGTTATCGAGGGTGGCGCAGCGCGTCCCGCAGCCGGGCAGCGTCAGCGTCCGGGCGATCGCAGTGCCGATCGCGGCCCGAAGAGCCCACGCGAAATAGTCGCGCCAACCGGCCCCGTCACGGTCGAGTCTGGTGTCACGCTGCGCGATTTCTCGCAGGCACTCGGTACGCCGCTGCAGCAGATCATCAAGATGCTCATGGGCCTTGGCCAGATGAAGACGGCCACGCAGTCGCTGACTGACGACGAGGTTGAGCTGATCGCGGTTGAGCTTGAGCGCGAAGTCACGATCAAGCACGCGGGCGACGAAGAGGCTGAGCCCGAGTCATACGACGACACCGAGGACGAGCTCGAAGTTCGCCCACCCGTCGTCACGATCATGGGTCACGTTGACCACGGTAAGACGACGCTGCTCGACGCGATTCGCGAGACGGCCGTCGTTGAGACTGAGGCCGGTGGCATCACCCAGCACATC
>CAIWTI010000208.1 GCA_903915545.1 uncultured Actinomycetes bacterium
AGCGGCAGCGCGACGAGCGCGACCGTTGCGCCGGCAGCGAGATCGCCAAACCGGCCTTCCCTCGTGGAGCTCCAGTCGGAGCGCCGCGGCAGCAGATGACCAACCCGCTGCCCGAGATCTCCGACCGAACTTTCGATCCATGCGCCGATCACAAACCCCCGATCGCCATGCCACACGTTACGTTGCATCTTCAAATATTTGAAGATATGCTCCTAATGATGCCACACAACGCCCGCCCTGTACATGAGGCAAAAGCCGTCTTGTTTCGCGTTCTCGGCCATCCGGCGCGCGTCCGGATCCTCGAAATCCTGGCAGACGGAGAACAGTCCGTCGGTGCTCTGCAGACCGCGCTCGGCCTCGACTCGAGTGGTACTTCCCAGCACCTCGCCGCGCTTCGCCGGGTCGGCGTCGTCGAATCACGCCGTGCGGGAACAAGCGTGTACTACCGCGTGGATGACCCGCGCGTCTTCGATCTGCTGAGCGCCGGGCGAGACATCATCGGTCGCCGTCTCACCTCCGAGCAGTCACTACTCGTCGAGCTCAAGGCGTAGCGCCGCTCGACGGCATGAACTCGATGCCCGTGCGGGGCCGAGCGCGGCGTCGTACGATCACACCGTGAGCGAGCATCACGATCACGATGGCCACGGTCACCACGGCCATTCGCACGCGATCTCGGAAAACGCAGACGCGCGGCGCCTGACGATCGCGTTCGCGCTGATCGTTGCCCTGATGGGAGTCGAGATCGTTGTCGGCGTCCTCGCCCACTCCCTCGCGCTCCTTTCTGATGCAGCGCACATGCTGACGGATGCAGGAGCGCTCGCGATGTCGCTCGTCGTGCTCCGCCTCGTGAAGCGCCCGGCGGCAGGGAACCTCACGTTCGGGTTCAAGCGCGCCGAGATTCTTTCGGCGCAGGCCAACGGCGGAACGCTCCTCGTGCTCGCGCTGCTGATCGTCTACGAAGGGATCAGTCGGCTTGTCTCTCCACCGTCTGCGCAGGGGAAGGCGATCCTCGCTGTCGCGTTGCTCGGCGTCGTTGTCAATCTCGCCGCGACGTGGCAGCTCGCGAAGGCCAACCGCGAGTCGATGAACATCGAGGGCAGCTTCCAGCATCTGCTCACGGATCTTGCGGCGTTCGTGTTCACCGCGATTGCGGGTGCGGTGATCATCACGACCGGCTTTACGCGCGCAGACGGGATCGCGTCGTTGATCATCGCGGCGATCATGCTCCGCGCCGCGTACGGGCTACTCCGCGACTCGGGTCGCGTACTGCTCGAAGCAGCGCCGGAAGGAATGAGCGCCGACGAGATCGGACGAGCGCTCGCCGCAAGACCCGGCGTCGCCAGCGTCCACGACTTGCATCTCTGGTCGATCGGCTCGGGCTTTCCCGCCCTTTCAGCGCACATCCTTGTTGGCTCCGACGATGATTGCCATGCGATCCGCCGTGATCTTGAGCACATGCTTGACCACGAGTACGGCATCGACCACACCACGTTGCAGGTCGATCACTCGACCGCCGGGCGCCTGATGTCGATCGGTTCCGAACCGGCCCACCGCCACCACTGATCGACGTGCGTGTGCGTGGGTGGGGCTCGCGCGGCCCCCTCCGCGCGAGCCCGTCCCCAACAAGCGTTACTTGTGCGTGGACGTGTAGACGTACGCCGCGACGTTCTGGATCACGGCTGTCGAGAAACTTCCCTTGTATGCAGACATCGGTACCGCGTACTTGGCGACCGCGGCCTTTGACATCACGGTCGCCCCGCCGTTTGTAATCGCGGCGATGATTACCGACTCGGCGAGCGGCGTCTTGTCGAGATTCGGGCCGATCGGCCCGGTCGCCCCGGCAGCCTTCAGCGTGTGGCACGCAGCACACGTGCTTACGAACACGCTCTTTCCGGCGGCAGCTTTCCCAACGAGCTTCGGAGTTGCTTGGTGCGCGGCGAGGGCCGCAGGAACTGCTCCGGCAATCAGGACGAAACCGGTCGCAACCGCAGCAGCAGAACGGAAAGCCTTGTGCATGTCGTCTCCCTCTTACTCGTTCAACGTTGGCAGATCCGCGTCGCCCTGCCCACGCGCGGGTTAGACCCCGAGGACGCAAGCACCATCCCCTAATCGCAATACGCAGTTGCAGACTAAACGGTTCAGCAGCGGGCACTGCCACCATCGCCTGTGTCCGCAAGAATGACGCTTCACAAGCGGCACCATCAAGGGCCGCTGCGCCGAGAGGACATCGCATGCCGAAGTACGTGATTGAACGGGAGATCGACGGAATCGGCGGGGCCTCCCCCGGCGATCTCCAGGCGATCTCGGCAAAGTCGTGCGGGGTTCTCCGCGAGATGGGTCCCGAGATTCAGTGGATCCAGAGCTACGTGACGGGCGACAAGATCTACTGCGTCTACAACGCACCGAGTGAGGCGGAGATTCGCGAGCACGCCGAGTTGCCGTGCGCGTCGGTCGCGGTGCAGGTCGCCGTCGTGTCACCCAGGGCGAACGTCAAGCCGGACGCCGGGACGCAGACGGCAGAGATCGCGCCATCCACGAGGTCGGTCGCGGCGGGGGCTGCGTACGTGACGGCGGCACCGGCCGGGCCGGTCGCCTCGGCCGAGACGTCGGCGCGGGTCGCCACCGACGGCGGCGTGGTGTCGGCCACCGTCACCCGGAACGAGCCCGCGGCGGCGTTACCGTGTGCGTCGGTGGCTGTGCAAGTCACCGTCGTGTCGCCCACCACGAAGGTGGAGCCGGAGACGGGGACGCACGCGGGCAGCAGGGTGCCGTCGACGAGGTCGCTCGCTGCGGGTGCCGCATACGTGACGGCCGCCCCGGCGGGCGAGGTCGCCTCGGCCGTCAGGTCGCCGTGCGCCGCGCCCTTCGGCGGCGTCGTGTCGAGCACCACGACGTGGAAGGCCGTCGTCGCTGTGTTGCCGGCGGCGTCGGTGGCGGTGCAGTCGATCTCGGTCGGCCCGACCGGGAACCCGAGCGGCAGCGATGCGAAGCTGCCCGGCGTCGAGCACAGCACCGGCACGTTCGCCGTCACGAGGTCGGAGGCGAGCGGGATGGACACGGTGGCGGGTGCGCCGGCGGGGCCGGTCGCCTCGACGACGACGTCAGCGACCGGGAAAAAAGTCGGCGCCGTCGTGTCGCGCACCACGACCGGGAAGGTCGCGCTGCCGTTGTTGCCGGCGGCGTCCGTAGCGGTGCAGCCCACCGTCGTCGTGCCCACCGGGAACGTCGAGCCGGCCACGGGGGTGCACACGACCGTCAGGCCGGAGCTCACCGCATCCGTCGCCGTAGCAGCGCCAAAGCCGACGACCGCGCCGTCGGGGCCGGACGCCTCGACCGGGGCAGGGGCGACGGGCGCCGTGACCACCGGGGCGGTGTTGTCCACGACATGCACCGTGAACGACGCGGTGCCGAGGTTGCCCGCGCTGTCGCTGGCCGAGCACACCACCACCGTGTCGCCGAGCGGGAACAGCGAGCCGGAGGCAGGCGCGCACGTCGTGGGGCGAGCGCCGTCCACCGCGTCGAGCGCGGAGGCGGCGAAGGTGGCGGGTGCGCCGGCGGCGCTCGTCGCCTCGACCGTGACGCCTCGCGGCACGGTCACCACCGGCGGCGTCGAGTCGGCGCTGCGCAGCGTCAGGACGACCCGGAAGGAGCCGGTCGAGCGGTTGCCGCGCGCATCGCGGGCCGAGCACACCACCGTGGTCGTGCCGATCCGGAACTGCGAGCCGGACGGCGGCACGCAGACCGTGTCCACCGCGCCGCTGACGAGGTCGCTCGCCGTTGCGGTGAACGTCACGGCAACGCCGGCCGGGCTCGCCGTGGTCAGGGAGATGTCGGCAGGTAGCGCCAGCACCGGCGCGCTGGTGTCGCGCACGATCACCGGGAACGACACCTTCTGCGCGCGGCCCTTGCGGTCGGCGCGTGTGCACTCCACCGCGGTGGTGCCGAGGGGGAACTGCGCGGGCGAGGCGATGACCTGCCCGTTGGCGCGATGGATGAGTTGCGGGAGTGGTATCGGGACTAGAGTTGACAAGCATACCTCGTATGCTATTGTGTGCTTATGAAGAAGCCGACAACAGTACGTCTCACCGACACCGACCGTGTGCAATTGAAGAAGCCGACAACAGTACGTCTCACCGACACCGACCGTGTGCAATTGCAGAAGCTTGCGGAGCGGAATGGTCGGACTGAGGCGCAGGAGATTAGGGCGGCTATCACTGCACACTTGGCGAAAGGAAAGAAGTCATGAGCAAGTACGACGCGCACGTCTTTGCGAAGTACGCAGTAAAGGATCTGGCTGAGGCCCGCGATGACGTTGACACCGCTTTGAGCAATGTTGAGAAGCTGGACGTGACGGATGATGTGCGGGCCGCGTTCCGGCAGGCGTTCGCGGCAGGTGACGGCGCCGGCGCCGGCCGGTGTGGCGGGCACGCTGAAGGAGACGAGGGCGCCTGCGGGCGAGGTGGCTTCGGCGAACACGGGCCGCTGGTCCTGGCCGTCGCGCTCGTCCCGGCCGCGCTCGAGGCGTACACGACGAACGTATAGGCGGTGCCGTTGTCGAGATCGTCGAGGACGAGTGGGCTTGCCTTGCCGCTCACATCCTGCCCGCCGGGCGACGCCACAACGCGGTAGGAGTTCACAGGCTTTGATCCCTGCGCGGCAGGCACCACGAAGCTGACCACCGCGCTGCCATCGCCGGCAACCGCAATCACGCCGGTCGGCGCACCCGGCGCCACGTCAGGGCTCTTCGCCGCCGCAGCCAACGAGACGACGAGCGTCAACGCCACAGCCACGCCACAGGCGATGGCGAGAACCGAGCGTGCCGCCGTGCCGCCGGCGCGCGCTGCAGAGTGCCGCATCAGTGAAGCCCCTCTCAGGTGGGTGTCCCTAACCCGCCGCAATGGGGCAACGGTAGACGGATTATTTACCCGACGCTTCCCCATGTCAAGACAGGTTCCCCGCACCGCAGCACCAGCCGCCCGCCCGGCATGCCGCCGACAAACTGCCCCGAAGCGCTTGTGTCACGAAAAAGCGCCCCATCGCTGGGGCGCTGTTGTCATTCCTACAACGAGTGGACCCAGACGGGCTCGAACCGTCGACCTCCACGCTGCCAGCGTGGCGCTCTCCCAGCTGAGCTATGGGCCCGGGAGGAGATGAAGTGTAGCTTCGAGTTCGAAGTCACGCGCCCAGTGGACGCGATCTCGCTGATTGTTCAAAGGTGCCTGAAGTCTCAGTCGCAGCGAGGTGCGGTTCACGGCGAGTTCATGAGGTACCCAATACGCGGTGCGCGTCTCGTCGCACCACGCGGCAATCCCGTCAACTTCGTCGGCGGAGTACACACGACGGCGGTAGGAATTGGGCCCTCTCGTCGACGTACGACAGGGCACTTCTACCGAACCACTCACCACCCGAGACCATTTGCATTGAACGCGATAGAGACGACTGCGGTTATCGAAGATCAGGTCGTACGCGCAATCGACAAGCGGCCTGGACACTGCGATACCAAGGCGAAGAGCGCAGGTAGCAATTGCAGCCTCAGCCGCAGCGCCCTTTTGATTCGACGTCAGCACGTCGGAGGCATCGGCGAAACCAGTCACAAGAATGACCGTAACCGTCGCTGATGACGGGCCACGGCCGAAATAGACAGGTCGACTAGCTGGCGGCTACGGCTTCGATGGTCTCTTGCGGCACGTCGCCCCAGAGATCCTCAAGCCGATAGAAATCGCGGGCTTCTGGCGTGAACACGTGCAGCACGACGTCGAGGAAGTCGCCGACGATCCACGTGGCGTCGGAATCGATCGCGGTTGAGCGTGGCAGCAGACCGTGATCTTTCTTCATCCGGGTCTGCACCTCGTCCCAGATCGACTTGGTCTGGCGCGCGTTCTGGCCCGTACAGATGACGAAGTAGTCGGTGTAACTGCACACCGGACCCATCTCAAGAATGACGACGTCGGTCGCCAACTTGTCCTGAGCGAAAGCCGCGATCGCGCGGGCCTGTTCGTAAGAAGTCAAGCTCATCGAGTGTACCCCTGGGTTCGGCCGTAAAGTCTGCGGCGATCGATCTCCGTTTCGACGGAGGCTGGAATGTGTGCTGAGACGTCATCGCCGGCTTCGAGCAAACTGCGAAGTTCGCGTGATGCAATCGGCAGCGGCTCAATTTCAAAGAACGTGATGCGATCGGCCTTGCCGAGTGCACCGAGCACCGGAGCGAGCGACTCAAAGCCGAAGCCTGGACGTGTCGCCACGCCCAGCCGTGCGCGACGGAGCACCTCTGCTGGCTCCTTCCACGAGAGGAAGCCTGCGAACTCGTCGGCGCCGATCAAAAAGAGCGGATCGCGCCACTCGGGGTGCGCACGCAGCAGGTCGACCGTTCGCGCATGGTCGTCGAGAACCACGTCGTCACCGGGAAACGCAAGCTTCGCGAGCGCAAGCCGATCCTCAGCGGGAGTCGCGACATCCTTGTGACCCGGAGCGGCAGCCACGACAACAGTCGCACGCTTGATGTCGAACCCCGCCTTCGCGGCCGCGAGCAGCTCGACGTGACCATTGTGCGGCGGGTCGAACGCCCCACCAAACAGCGCGACGCTCACGCGAACTCCATGCTCTCGCCGTCGACCTCAACTTCGGCGCCCTTCTTAACGCCAGCGGCCTTCAACGCGGCGGCCAGCTCCTCCTCGGGCGGCGGCGTGCCGACGATCCGGAAACCACGATCGGTGCGGAAGAGCCGCCATGTGCGCGTCTTCGGCTTGGGTCGGTAGACGAGGAAGTCGACAACATCGTCTGCCGCGCGAACGACAAGCTCCTCCTCCGGCACCAGAGTGAAGAGCCGCTTGCGGAAGTCGTCGATGCCCGCGCCGGTCGCACACGACACGTTGAACACCGTGACGATGCGCGGATCGTCGATCGTGAAATTGGGGTTGGCTTCGAGATCGCTCTTGTTCAACACCACGATTTGCGGGAGGAGGTTGAGTCCCTCACCGTAGGCTTCGAGCTCTGCGTCAATCGTCTGCCACTGCTCATCGGCCGGGTTTGACCCGTCGATCACGTGAATGAGGGTGCGTGCACGCTCGAGGTGGGCGAGGAACTCGTGGCCAAGGCCGATCCCTTCGCTCGCGCCCTCGATCAACCCGGGGACGTCAGCAACGACCATCTGCCGCCCATCGGGCGCCTCGACGGTGCCAAGCACAGGCTGCAACGTCGTGAACGGATACGAGGCTACCTTCGGCCGCGCATTCGAGATGCGCGTGAGGAGCGACGACTTGCCGGCGTTCGGGAGACCGACGAGAGCGGCGTCGGCAAGGAGCTTCAGGTGCAGCTCAATGTCGAATTCTTCGCCCGACTGTCCGATCTCGGCGAAACGCGGCACCTGGCGCACCGAGCTCACGAAGCGCGAGTTCCCGCGTCCACCCTGCCCACCCTGCGCAATCACAAGCCGAGCGCCCGGATGGGCAAGGTCGGCCACGAGATCGTCGTCAATGAACACCTGCGTCCCGACCGGCACCTCAATCGTCACATCGGCACCATCCGCTCCGTGCTTACGCGCACCGGTTCCATTGCCGCCTCGCTCCGCAGCAATCTTGCGCCGCCGCTGCAACGCACCCAAATCGCGCAGGTCACGGTTCGCGAGCAACACGACATCGCCGCCGCGACCACCGTCGCCACCGTCAGGGCCACCCTTCGGCACGAACTTCTCGCGTCGAAACGACAGCCCACCGTCGCCGCCCTTACCGGCCTTCACATGGAGCGCGGCACGATCACTGAACATCGACACGGCTGTTCCCTTGGCTCAGAGTGCCATCGGCTTCCGGACTGCAATACCCCGAGGGGCAGCTGACCGGAGTCCGGGACTAACCGGCGTCGACGACCGAGATAAAGCGGCGCTCGCCGGAGCGCGTGAACGCGGCGACACCGTCGCGCATCGCGAAGATCGTGTCGTCCTTACCGATGTCCGTGCCAGGGCCCGGCTTAAACCGCGTGCCACGCTGGCGAACGATGATCTGACCGGTCTTCACGGTCTGGCCGCCAAAGATCTTGACGCCAAGAAACTGGGGATTAGAGTCGCGGCCGTTCTTCGAAGAGCCGAGACCTTTCTTATGTGCCATCTAGCTCTCCTCTCCGCTGGCTGCTGCTTCAAGTGCGGAGAGCGCACCCTTGCGCTTCCCGTGCTCCTGCTCGTAAGCGAGAGCGGCAGCAACCTCATCCTTGCTCCAGGTCTTCGCACCGGCAGCAACCTCACCAACCTTCAGGTCGGCGTAGCCCTCGGGCAGACCAGCAGGTACAACGGCGGCCTCAACAACGACAGGCGCCTCAACAACTGCCTCAACCTTGGGAGCGGCTTCGGCCTTTGGAGCCTTCGCAGCCTTCTTCTCGACCTTCGCGCCACCGAGAGCGATCTCGATGCGCGACTGCGTTGCACGGAAACCGTTGTGGCGCTTGTAGCCCGTGCGGCGCTTGTACTTGCCGATCAGAATCTTCGGGCCGCGCATGTGCGTCAGGACGGTCGCAGTGACCTTCGGCTCGCCAAGGAGAACCTCGGGCTGGAAGGTTGCGCCTTCGTCAGTGGCAACGCGCTCGACGATGAGCGTCTCACCGTGACGCACACGGTGCTGCTTGTTACCGACACGGATGATTGAGTAAGCGTCCATAAGCGTTGAAAACGCGGGCGTTAGCCCGCGAGCCGCAGAAGTGTAGCGGCTAGAGCACCCTCTAGTCCAGGTTACCCCACTCGCTCATAGGAGTGTAGGTGAAATCAGTCGTCTCGGGGGAGGGGTCGGGAGCAGGCGCCGGCTTGCGTGCCGGCGGCTTCGGAGCGGCCTTGATTGGCTCTACCACTGGGGTTTCGACAACAGTCGCTTCGCCGCCATCGGTTGCTTCGGGTGCGTCGCCATCGGTCGATTCAGCACCATTTGCTGCCGCTCCGACACCCGGACGCTTCCGGTTGCGACCTCCGCGTGAACCGCGTCGGGTGCGCTTGCGCGCCGGCGCGGTACCGTCGGCAGCCTCGCCATCGTCGTCGAGCTCACGGCCCGGAACATGAATAACGGGACCGTCACCCTTCTCGACGGGTGCTGTTTCGACCGCAACCGCTTCGTCTGGCTCGTCGGTGTCGTCGGCATCGCTCGCCGCGCCTTCATCGTCAGGAACTCCCCCTTCGATCGGGGTTCCGTCGGCAGCGACCGCGGGCCGCTTGCGACGGTTGCGTCCACCACGTGACCCGCGGCGCGTGCGCTTCTTCTTCGGCAGACCGTCGGGGCCGAGTTCCGGCGTCGCACCTTCGGCGGCATCGCCCTCTTCGCCCTCTTCGCCCTCGGCGTCCGCGTCGGCGGTACCCGTGTCACTCGGCGGCGCCGCAGGCTTCCGCGTGCGCTGACGAGGCGGCCGTGTAGGCGCTGCGACAGGAGCCTCATCGCCTTCGCCTTCAGACGTCGTCTCAGCGTCTCCTTCGGTCGAGGCTGCAGTCCCAGCGGGACGACGTGACCGGGAGCGCGAACGCGACGCAGGCTTCGCAACGCTCTCGCCAGCGTCGCCATCCTCGCTGGCAGCCTCTGCCACACCCTCGGCGTCCTCGACTGGCGCAGCAGCGGCAACAGCCTTCGCAGGCTTGCGTACGGCGCGCGTCGGCTTCTCGGCCTCCGCCTCAGCCGTCAACGGCTGGTCGGCTGCAGAGATCGCGTCGGTGAGTTCGGCATAGGCCGCCTCGAAACCGACCGCAGCGACCTTGACTGTGACCTTCTTGCCAACGAGCTTTGCCGCGTCAGCGACAACAACGTCGAAGCCCTTCACCTTGCCGACACCGGCGCTCACGTCGTGCAGGCCGAGTTCGCCGAGCTTCAGCTCGATCTCTTCGCCAACCGTGACCGGAGCCGCGGGAACGAGCCGTTCGACGTTGCCTTGGTCGAGCACGCGGAAGTGATCAAGGTGAACATCCTCAAGACCGACAAGGAAGAATCGCCGCTTGGTCGATTCCTCGAGCTCGATCAGCCGTGAGGCCGCCGGGCCGGTCAGCATCGACGCAATCCGCCCGCTGACCTCGACCTTGAACGCCTTGGCACGCGAACCAGGTGTGACGAGCTGACGCAACTTGCGCTCGATCTCGACCGCCGTGGTCGTCTCGGAAACGATGATCCCGTCGCCGTCGCACGTCGGACACTTGCGGGTCATGACCTCGCGGGGGCCGTCGGTGACGTTCTGCCGTGTCATCTCGACGAGGCCGAGCGGTGAGATCTCGACGACGTAGGTCTTCGTGCGGTCGCGCTCAAGCTCCTGGCGCAGTGCGTCCTCGACTTGCGCCCGATTCTTCGGGTTCGCCATGTCGATGAAGTCGATG
>CAIWTI010000209.1 GCA_903915545.1 uncultured Actinomycetes bacterium
AGGAGGATCTCGGCGCGATTTGAGTGGACGCCGTTTTGGACGCCCTCGAACCACGGCGAGTTCGCCGAAAGCGCGAGCACGACAGGAAGCCACTGGAGCATCCCTTCGAGCACCGACCAGCATGTCTCTCCGTTCGGCATCGAGAGATGCACGTGCAGTCCCTGGACACCCTGACGTTGCGCCGAAACACCCGCCCAGCTGACGAAGTGCTGGTACCGCTCGTCGTCGACGATCTCCTGGTCGAGCGCGCGAGCAAAGGGATGGCACCCCGCGGCGGCAAATGCGAGGCCTTCGGCGGCGACGACCTCGCCGATGCCATGGCGTAGCGTCGTCAACGACGCCGCGGCCTCCTGGGCCGTCAGGCACGGCGGCGTGTTCAACTCAAAGATTGAGGCGTGCAGCTCCGTCTTGACGGGCCCCGGGAGGTCGTACGACTCGGCACGTGCGCGGATGCGTTGGACACCCGGGAAGAGATCGAGTGTCTCCGGGTCGATGATCATCAGCTCCTCTTCGACGCCCATCGTGAGCGTCGGGTAGCTGCCGAACTTGTCGCCGGGCTCGGTCAACTCGCGCGAATGCCGTGCACGGGGCGACCGGCCGCAATCCACGCGTAGTACGACGCGCTCGGACCGTATTCGGATCGGTACCCCACAACCCGGGGGTTCCTTCCGACGTCGCGGGCGCGGGCGGCGTGCTTCAGAAGGTTTGGATCGTCACGCTCCTGCCAAACGAGGATCAGGTGCGCGGCGGTCATGAACTCCGCGACGAATGTGCAGCCAACGGCGGGGCACGGAAACGGATCGGTGCGAACGCAGAACCAGCCGTCGTAATCGTCGCTGTCGTCGTGCCAGAGCTCGTCCTCTTCCTCGACAACGGTTTCGTCGAATACAACCTGCCCACGCTCCATGCCCAAAGACTACGCCGCCCTGCGCTGTGCTGCTCAGACGACACCCCATCATCTGAGCAGCACACGCTGGGCGAAGTGCATGGCCGCGGCCCGGGCAGGCAGGCGGGCCGCAGCCATCTCTGTGGCCGCAGGAACGGCCGAAATCTCTGCGCTCTGTATAACCCGCCGCACGCGCATGCCAGCCGCGACGGCCGTTAACGAACGGTTAAGCGCGAGCTAGCCGAGACGAACGGGCAGCGGCACTTCGCCCGTGCCAGAGACGAGGTACGCGCCTGCACCTTCACGGAACGCAACGACCTCGTTGATCTCGGTGTCGACGTAGTGAACCGCCACGCAGTCGTCGACGGCGACGCCGTCCGGGAAGCCCGCGGCGATGAGCTCGCGGTAGCGGGGACGACGCAGCGGTTCAGTGTCGTAGTGGGGACAGGCGCTTCCGGGAAGGAACCCGAGTCCGTCACGCATCCCTGCAAGCTGGGGCCCATACGAGTCGGTGACGGATGCCTCGAACCAGCAGATCATTCCGGCGCTGCCGCCATAGAGAACGATCCCCTGCTCCCACGCTTCACGGAGGATTGCGTCGAAGCCGTGGACGCGCCAGATCGCCAGTGCGTTTGCCGTGTTGCCGCCGCAGATGTGGATCGCGTCGTGTGAGAGCACGAACTCTCGGAGATCGCTGGGTGGAAACGGGAAGAACGTGAGGGTGGCGAGATCACCCAGCCCTGCGTGTGAGTCTTCAAACCACGTCACAAACTCGGGTTGATCACCGACCGCCGTTGGGACGAACAGGATCTTCGGCTGCTCCTTGCCCGTGAGGCTCGCAATCCACTCCCACAGGGGTCGGCCGTCTGGCGGCACCGGGTAGCCACCGAGGCCGACAATCTGCCGTTTCGCCGCCATGGCGCCCGAGTGTAGTCAGCCAACCAATAGGAACTGCGATGGATCCCACCGACTTTTGATTGAATCGAGTGATGGCTGCCCATCCCTCCACACTGAGTGCCGGAGGGAAGACGTACGACATCTACCGGCTGCGCGAGCTCGCACCTGGCGTCGACGTCGAGCGCCTGCCGTTCAGCCTGCGGGTCCTGCTTGAGAACGTGCTGCGTGCGGGCACCGAGGCCGACGTCGCAGCAGTGACCTCGTGGAGCCCGACGGCCGAGCCGTCGAACGAGATCGCGTTCTCTCCCTCACGTGTACTGCTTCAGGACCTGACTGGCGTTCCGGCGGTCGTCGACCTTGCGGCGATGCGTAATGCGATGGCCGACCTTGGCGGCGATCCCGGAAAGATCAATCCGCTGATCCCGGCCGAACTTGTCATCGACCACTCGGTGCAGGTCGATGCGTTCGCTTCAGCGGGCGCCTACGCACGCAATGTCGAGCTTGAGTTCAGCCGCAACCGCGAGCGGTACCTCTTCCTGCGCTGGGGCCAGCGGGCGCTGCGTGAGTTCGCCGTCGTACCGCCCGGCACGGGTATCTGCCACCAGGTGAACCTTGAGTACCTCGCGCGCGTCATCGAAGACCGCAACGGGCTCGCGTTCCCCGACACGCTTGTCGGCACCGATTCGCACACGACGATGGTCAACGGGCTGGGCGTCCTCGGTTGGGGCGTTGGCGGCATCGAAGCCGAGGCGGCGATGCTCGGTGAGCCGCTCTCGATGCTCGTGCCACAGGTTGTTGGCTTCCGGTTGAGCGGCGCGTTGCGCGAAGGCGCGACGGCCACCGACCTCGTGTTGACTGTGACCGAGATTCTGCGCCACACCGGGGTCGTCGGGAAGTTCGTCGAGTACTTCGGGCCAGGTCTCGCTGGTCTGCCTGTCGCCGACCGCGCGACGATCGCGAACATGGCGCCCGAGTACGGGGCGACGTGCGGGTTCTTCCCGGTCGACGAGCTGACGCTCGACTACTTGCGCCTGACTGGCCGCAGCGACGCGCGGATTGCACTCGTCGAGGCCTACTGCCGCGAAAACGCGCTGTGGCACGAAAGCCACGCTGCCCCCGAGTACTCGCAGATCGTCGAGCTTGATCTCGACGACGTTGTCCCGTCGCTCGCAGGCCCGCGCCGCCCGCAGGATCGGCTGGCGCTCGCCGATGCGAAGCAGTCATTCACCGATGCGCTTGAGAGCTTTGGCGTCGACACGGCAGCGCAGTCGACGCGCGTCGGGTTGACCACGGCAGGCGAGCAGGCCGAGATCGGCCATGGCGCCGTCGTCATCGCGTCGATCACCTCGTGCACCAACACGTCGAACCCTCAGGTGATGGTTGCCGCAGGGCTGCTCGCGCGGAACGCCGTCGAGCGCGGCCTGACACGGAAGCCCTGGGTCAAGTCGTCGCTCGCTCCTGGCTCGCGCGTCGTGACCGACTACTACCGGCGCGCCGGGCTTGAGGAGTACCTCGATGCGCTCGGTTTCAACACGGTCGGCTACGGGTGCATGACCTGCATCGGCAACGCCGGGCCGCTGCCCGATGAGATCTCGGCAGCGATCGGCGAAGGCGACCTCGTCGCGTGCGCCGTGCTCTCGGGCAACCGCAACTTCGAGGCGCGCATCCATCCTGAGATCAAGGCGAACTACCTCGCCTCGCCACCGCTCGTTGTCGCATACGCGCTCGCGGGCCGTATGGACATCGACCTAGAGAACGAGCCGCTCGGCCAGGATGGCAACGGCGCCGACGTCTTCCTGCGCGACATCTGGCCCTCCACCAAAGAGGTGTCCGACACGATCGCGAAGGCTGTGCAGGGCGACCTCTTCCGCAACTCGTACGCCGACGTCTTCTCGGGCGACGACATGTGGCAGAACCTCCCGGTTCCTGAGGGCGACCTCTTCGCCTGGGACGACGCATCGACCTACGTCCGTCGCCCGACCTACCTCGAGAACGTCCCGCGCGTGCCCGGCACCGTCTCGGACATTGCGGGCGCCCGTTGCCTCGTCTCGATCGGCGACTCGGTCACGACCGACCACATCTCGCCCGCAGGCTCGATCAAGGTCGACTCACCTGCCGGGAAGTACCTGGGCGAGCACGGAATTGAGCGGGCCGATTTCAACTCGTACGGATCACGTCGCGGCAACCACGAGGTGATGATGCGCGGCACGTTCGCGAACGTCCGTCTGCGCAACAAGCTTGTGCCCGGCGCCGAAGGAACGTGGACGGTCCACATCCCGTCGGGTGCGGAGATGTCGATCTTCGACGCGGCCGAAAAGTACGCGGCCGAAGCGACACCGCTGATCGTGCTGGCTGGCAAGGAGTACGGCTCCGGCTCGTCGCGCGACTGGGCAGCCAAGGGCCCGCGCCTGCTGGGCGTGAAGGCAGTGATCGCCGAAAGCTACGAGCGGATCCACCGCTCGAACCTGCTGATGATGGGGATCCTGCCGCTGCAGTTCCTACCCGGTGAGAGCCTCGACACGCTCGGCCTGACCGGTCACGAGACGTTTGCGATCGAGGGCGTCGCGAATGCCGAGGCCCGGGAGGTCACCGTGCGGGCCGACGACACAACCTTCCGCGCGACGCTTCGACTCGATACGCCGAAAGAACGCGAGTACGTCCGCCATGGTGGCATCCTCCCGTTCGTGCTCCGCCGCCTCGCGGCGTAGCGCTCTACGCCTCACACACTCAAGCTCTTAAGGTCGACATAGCCGACCCTCTTTGGAGTGCCTTTGATCTTCAAGCGTGCTTGCCGACACATGCTTCGTCGACAGGGCTGGCCAAGCTGACCTCAGTCAAGGACGCAGGGAGTGTCGATAGCAGCGCTATCGACACGACCGAGGACGCCGAATGAGGTCAGATTGGGCGCGCTGGCGACATAAGCCTTGTGGCGGTAATCACGCTTCACGCGGTTGCCAGCGGAACAGTTTTAGAGCGGCGAGCATGCCGGCGATACCCCAAGCGAGCACGACAAGCAGCTGCTTCCAGTCAGTCCAGATGTGCTCGCCGTGCACCATCACGTCACGCGTGACCTTGGTGTAGTGGGTGAGCGGCAGTGCGTCGGCGATGACCTTGAGGAAGGTCGGGTAGCCCTTCGGTGTGAAGAACGTGCCGGAGATGATTGCCATCGGGAGGTAGACCGCGTTGATCGCGGCCGAGGAGCCTTCGGCGGAGCGAACGAAGCCTGAGATGCCGAGGCCCATCGCGGCGAAGCAGACGGCGCCGATCAGCAGCACGACGAGAACCGAGAGTGCTTGCGACGGGAACGGCACACCGAAGAGGATCCGACCGATCAGGATGATCAGTGCTGCTTCGAGTAGGAACACGATGAAGATCGAGCCGAGCACTGCGCTGAGGTAGGTGATCGGTGCGAGCGGTGTTGTGCGGACGCGCTTGAGGATGCCGAGCTCGCGCCGCACGACGAGGGTGATACCGAGGCCGGCGAAGCAGGTCGACGCGACGCCGTAGCCGATCATTCCGGCCTCGAGGAAGTACGAGCCCTTGATGTGCTCGGAGCTGATGAGCGTGTTCCCGTAGACCGACCCGAAGATCAGGAAGAAGATCACCGGCAGGAAGAACGTGAAGAACGCTGCCTCGCGGTTGCGCCAGAAGAGGAGCTGCTCGGTGCGGAGCTGATGGATGAAGAGCCTCATTCCGCTCCTGCCTCCGAACCTGTGAGTTCGAGATAGACCTCTTCGAGGGTTGGTCGGCGCACTTCGATGCCGTCAAGCACCTCGCCTCGCTCGAGCGCTGCGGATGTGAGCTCGTGCAGACGCCGTGTTGGGTCGGTTGTCCGCTCGAGGATCTCCTCACCGGCTTGGCGGTAGCGGATCTCGGTTTCGGAGGCGCCACCGGTGAGCTCGGCCGGTGAGCCAGCGCGGACGATCACGCCGCCGCGCAGCACTGCGACCTGGTCGGCGAGCTGCTCGGCCTCGTCCAGGTAGTGCGTGGTGAGCAGGATCGTCGTGCCGAGCGTTCGCAGGTTGCGGATCGTCTCCCACGCAGCACGGCGCGCGCCTGGGTCGAAGCCGGTGGTCGGCTCGTCGAGGAAGATCATGTCGGGATTCCCGATCAGTGCGAGCCCCAAGTCGAGGCGTCGCTTCTGGCCACCCGAGAGTGTGCGAGCACGAGCGTCGGCCTTTTCGGTGAGCCCGATGATCTCGATCACCTCGTCGACGGGACGCGGGTTCTCGTAGTACCCGGCGAACACGCGGAGGCTCTCGCGTGGGGTGAGGTTCGGATAGAGCGACGACGACTGCAGCACGACACCGATGCGCGACCGCCACGCCCGTCCGGCGCGCTGCGGATCTTCACCCAGCACCGAGACGTCACCAGAGGTGCGATCTCGGTAGCCCTCGAGAATCTCAACGGTCGTGGTCTTGCCCGCGCCGTTCGGGCCGAGCAGACCGAAGACCTGGCCGGCCTCAATCTCAAAGTCGATGCCCTTGACCGCCTCGAAGTCGCCGTACGACTTGCGCAGGTCGCGAACCGAAATGGCAACGGTCATAGCTCGACGACCGCCGTTCCGCCTGGGGCGAACGCGTGCTCCGCGCCGGTCAACGCGAGCATGGCAAGTCCAAGGTCGGGCTGGTGACCCACAACTGCAACCGTCTCGCCGCGACCTTCGGCGGCAGCGCGCAGGTCGTCTACTGTTGCGCCGGGCGCAAGGCGTTCGTCGGTCTCGACGGCAAGAGCGCTTGCGGCTGCGATCGCGTCGGCCGTTTCGCGTGCACGGAGCAGCGGGCTCGTCACGACGGCATCCAACCCTTCGCCCGCGAGGCGCTCACCGAGAGCGGCAGCATCGACGCGCCCTTGAGCGGTCAAGACGCGCAGCTCATCGGGATCTCCCGGGGCTGCTTCAGCGTGACGGACGACGATTAGGCGCACCGGCCAAGAGTAAAGGCTTCCGGCGCGCTACCGTTCGACATATGCGCCGACTTCGTTACGTGTTCGCCGATGTCTTCACCGATACGCCCCTCGCGGGTGGCAATCAGCTCGCCGTGTTTACGGACGCGCGCGACCTTGACGCGTTCACGATGCAGCAGCTCGCGGCCGAAATTGGCTTTGCCGAGACGGTATTCGTCATGGCGCCGAGCAGCAAAGACGCCGATGTGAAGATCCGCATCTTCACCCCGGAAGTCGAGCTTCCGTTCGCGGGCCATCCGACGCTCGGAACGGCGTTCGTCCTCGGCGGCCCGATGCAGAAGATCCGCATCAACATCGAGACCGAGGGTGGCATCGTCCCGGTCGATCTCACACGCGAAGGCCCGAAGATCACCTTCGGCTGGATGCAGCAGCCGATTCCGGGGTGGCAGGCATTCGACAGCGCGATCCGCCTAGTGCGCTCGTTTGGCCAGTTCGAAGACCCCACGTGTCCGGTCGATCTCTACCACCTTGGGCCAAAGCACATCTTCGTCGAGTTCTCGTCGCCGCAGGCCGTTGCAGCGCTCAAGCCGGACATGGGCTTCCTCGCGAATCTGACGCCCGCGTGCATCAACTGCTTCGCCCGCGAGGGTGACGGGTGGAAGACGCGAATGTTCGCGCCAGGCGCTGGTGTTCCCGAGGATGCTGCGACCGGCTCGGCCGCTGGCCCGCTCGCGCTGCATCTCGCGCGTCACGGCCGCATCAACTGGGGCGACACGATCCGTATCTCGCAGGGCACCGAGATCGGCCGGCCGTCGACCCTTTGGGCTCAGGCCGACGGGACCGAGACGAACATTGAGCGCATTCTCGTTGGCGGCTCCGCCGTGATCGTCGCCCGCGGCGAATACCTCATTCCGTAACGGCGAGCGCGTCGATCTCGGGAAGCTCGACTTCGAGAGCCGTCCAAAAGACACCCGCGTTGCGCGAAACGTAGAGACGGTTGCGTGCGGCGTAGACGATCAGGTCGGGATCGTTTCTCGCGATCGCGATCGCACGCCCGGGCGGTAGACCGCGACCGCCCTCACGCCACGTCGTGCCCGCGTCGTACGAGAGCAGCAGCGACGGCTTCGCATCGACGAGGGCCACGATCGTCGCCCCGCTCGCCGCTGCCTGGATCACCCGCGGGAGTCCCGTCTCGAGCTGAGGAGCGGGATCGAACGGATCGCCTGGCGTGACCTCCTGCTCGTCAAGGTCAACAGCGAAGACACCACCGGCGGTTGCGACGAGCGCCTTCACAGGTCGGCGAGGATCGCGTGCACAACCTCGGTCGCGCGACGCGCCGCTTCGCCGGGCGACGCTCCGGCGGCACGCCCAACGAGGTAGGCGGCACCAAACATGTCGCCCGCTCCTGTTGGATCGGCGGCAACGGGGTCGGCCGAGATCTCCTCGGCACGGCCATTTGCGATGATCGTCGAACCGCGCGAGCCGTAGGTGAGCAGCACCTCGGGGACGCCGAGCGCCTCCGGGTCGCCGATTACTCCAGCCTCCTCGTCCGAGAGCTTGAGCACCGTGATGTGACGGAGAAGGCGGCGATCGAACTGGTCGTCGGGCTCGAGCGGCCCTGTTGTTGCCGGGCGCACGAGCCCCTGCCCGTCGTAGAGGAGTCGGTGATTGCGGGCGAGACCTGCGAGCGATTCCTCGGGAAAGTCCGAGCGGGCAAGCGCTGCGACCTGGAGCCATTCAATCCCCGACGGGATCGCGGGCAGGTCGTTGGCATGCCACACATCGCCGATCGCGTCGACGCGCATCGTTCGCCGATCACCCTCGTACGACATCGCGAACGTTGCAGTTGAACGACCGGTGATTGACACAACCGGGAGCCCAAATGCTTCAAGCGGCGGCACAAGCACGGGGCGATCCTCGTCGGCGCAGCGCACATAGATCTGACAGTCGGCACCAAGTCGTGCAAGTGCTCGCGCGGCATGGAACGGCCCACCTCCCGTCTTCGGCGGCTCGCCCTGCAAGAGGTCACGCGAGAGGTTTCCCAGAACGGCAATCACGACGCCGCAGTATCGCGCGCACCGAATGCGAGTGACGAACTGTCCCGCTGAAGCAATCCGATTGCGCCATTTGTCACGAATAGTCAGATGGACGGGCTCCACCCCCGACGTACGCAAAAGGAGCTAGGGCAGCATGGAAAATGAGCAGCGTTCTGTTCGTCGCATTCTGGTCGTCGCCAACGAGACGCTCGATGGCGATTCGATCCACGAGGCGCTCGCCAATCGCCACCTCCAGGCCGGCGCGTTGCAGGCATTTGTGGTCGCACCCGCACTGAATTCGCGCCTCCGCCACTGGGCATCGGATATCGATCGCGCTCGGCGCGAGGCCGACCGTCGGCTGCGACGTTGCATCGAACGTCTCGAGTTGGAAGGGATCGAGGCGCAGGGCTGGGTCGGCGACTCCAACCCGATGCAGGCTCTGACGGACGCACTGCAGATCACGCGCGTCGACGAGATCCTCATCGCGACCCATCCCGAGGGACGCTCGAACTGGCTTGAGCGCGGGCTCGTCGACCGGGCGCGCGAAGCCGTCGATCTCCCGCTGATGCACGTTGTCGTTGATGCACCGCGACCGAGCGTCGAACTGCTTGCGGGGCGCGCGGCGTAGCGGACGCCGCGTCCGGGGGGAGGCTCGGTCGGTGGGGGCGCCACACGCGCAGCCCTCACTCGACCGAGCCGCGCCCCGCAAACTGAGCGCTTAGGCCGCTTCGGGATCTGGCGCGGGCATGCCGAACTCTTCGCCGACTTCCTCGCCACCGGGGCGTCCGCCGAGCTTGAGCGGGACCTCGTCGATCAGGAAGCTCATCGCGAAGGCGCAGGCTGCAATCACAACCGCGACGTAGAACATCGGCCGCAGCGAAGCGGCGACAGCCTCAACGTACGCCTGGTGGACTGGCGCAGGGAGATGGCGGATTGCCGCCGGGTTCGCGGTCTTCGGAACGTGCGCCCCTGCAGGCAGCCGCGACGCAAGATTGCCGGCGAGGCGGTTCGTAAAGATCGCACCGAAGATCGCCACGCCAATCGAACCACCCACCTGACGGAAGAGCGTCGAACCGGACGTCGCGACGCCCATGAGGCGGAAGTCGACGGCGTTCTGGACGGCGAGGACGAGAACCTGCATGACCATCCCGAGTCCGAGGCCAAGCACGACCATGAAGAGGGCCGCAACCCAGATCGGCGTTGAGACCGAAAGCTGCGTCAGCAGGCCCATCCCCGCCGTGACGAACGCGGTACCGGCGATCGGGAAGATGCGGTACTTGCCCGTGCGGCTGATCATCTGGCCGCTGATGATCGAGGTGATGAGCAGTCCGAGCATCATCGGCGTCAGCACCAGCCCGGAGTTGGTTGGCGGCTGACCCTTCACGATCTGCAAGAAGAGCGGTAGGTAGGTGACAGAGCCGAACATCGCAAGGCCGACGATGAAGCCCACGGCGCTCGTCGTGGCGAACGTTCGGTTGCGGAAGAGCGAGAGCGGCAGGATCGGCTCGGCCACGCGACCTTCGACCCACAGGAACGCGCCAAGGAGCAGGGGCGCCGCGACGATCAGCGCGATCACCTGGACCGAACCCCACGGCCAGGTCGCTCCACCAAGGCTCGTGAAGAGGATGATCGACGTGAGGCCTGCAGCGAGCAGGAACGCCCCCGCGAAATCGATCGAGTGCCGCACCTTCTCTGTACGCGAGTGGAACGCCGTGGCGATAACGAAGAGCGCGATCGCCCCGATCGGCAGGTTGACGTAGAAGATCCAGCGCCACGAGAGGTTGTCGACGAAGAAGCCGCCAAGCAGCGGGCCGATGATCGTTGCGAGGCCGAAGACGCCGCCGAAGACGCCCTGGTAGCGGCCACGGTCGCGGGGCGGAATGACATCGCCGACCGCAGCGATTGTGGTGACGATCAGCCCACCCGCCCCGAGTCCTTGGATCGCCCGGTAGGCGATCAGTGACGTCATCGAGCCCGCGATTCCGCAGAGTGCAGAGCCGCCGAGGAAGATCACGATCGCGACTTGCAGGACGATCTTGCGACCGTAGAGGTCGCCGAGTTTGCCGTAGATCGGGCCCGCGACCGTCGAGGTGAGCAGGTAGGCCGTGACGACCCACGAGAGGTGCTGGAGACCGCCGAGGTCAGCGACGATCGTCGGCAGGGCGGTGGAGACGATCGTCTGGTCGAGCGCCGCGAGCAGCATCACGAGCATCAGTGCGCCGAAGATGACGCGCACGCGTGGGGCAGGAACGTCGGGTGGGTGAACCGCCTCGCCGGGCGCGGCGTGGTTACTCATGCAGTGCTCCTTGAGCTTGTGCGTGGGGATGGCCGTCCGCCGCTGCGCCGCTCGGCGAGCGCTCGGCGTGCAGCAGTGAGCTCACGCTTTGTGAGCGCACGGACGGGGAGAGTGCTGGGTGCCTCCTGAGTGCCTCGGAGCCCGTCGAGAACGAGGGTGAGTTGGCGGCGCCAGAGGTCGGGGTGGATTGCGGCGGTTGTATCGACGACTGTCGCAAGCATCCAGAAGAGGACAGCAAGGTCGGATGGCTCGAAGTCAGGTCGAAGCTGCCCTGCGGTTCGAGCACGCTCGACGAGTCGGCCGAGCCGAGGCTCGAGCTTGCGTCGCATCGTGGTCAGACGAGTCTCGCGAAGCCGCGCCTGGAGCATCACGTCGCGAAGGCCTCGGTCGCAAGCCTGAAGCGTGAGCGCGTCTTCGATGAACCCAACGAGCCCTTGCCACGCATCAGACGAGCGCAGGGCATCGTCTGCAAGCTCGACGAGTGAGGCGAACCGGGCTTCGAAGATTGAATCGACAAGGTCATCGCGGGTCGGGAAGTGCCGGTAGAGCGTCCCGGGGCCGACGCCGGCGCGGCGAGCGATCTCTTCGAGCGACCCCGAGAGCCCCTGTTCCGAGAAGACGTCGGTGGCGGCGGCAAGCAGCCTCGCGTGGTTTGCCTCGGCATCGCGGCGTCGCGTCGGACGATCAGGCGATACGACCATTCGCGAACCGTAGCAACAAGCGGAGGGTTGCCTCCGTTTTTTCTGCTGGGGCATGAGCCGCCGTCCGCGTAGGCTGCCAGTGATGGCCGTTTCCACCCGACCGGATCGTCACCCCGACTCGTTACGACGTGTCGCTGTCGGCGTTCTGCTCGTCGCCGCGACCGTGCTGACGCTCCTGTCGCTCGTTGCGGTCTTCGCACGTCGGCAGGCACTCGACTCGTCCCGTTTTGCCGACTCGAGCGCAGCGGTCCTGTCGGATGCAACGGTCCGCCAAGCGGTGGCCGGGTATCTCGTCGACCAGCTCTACGCGCACGTCGACGTGTCGGCCGAGCTTCATGCGACGTTGCCGCAGCAGTTCGCACCGCTCGCCGATCCAATCGCGGCAGCGCTACGCGCGTACGCCGACCGCGGCGCCTCGGACATCCTCGGCACACACGCTGCTGCCTCGACCTTCCGCGCCGCCGTGTTCCGGTCGCACACAACCTTCATTGACCTCGTTGATCGGCGCGCAGGCCAGGTCGACATGGTGTATCTCGAGCTGCGCCCGTTCGTCCTCAACCTGGCCGATCAGGTTGGCGTTGGTGCGCTCGCACGGCAGGAGCTGCCAACAACGGCAGGGCAGCTTCCCGTGGTCGACGAAGCGAACGTTGCGACCGTGCGCTCGTGGATTTCGCTGACACGTACAGCGAGCGTCTGGCTCTATGCCGTCTCAGTTCTCTTGTACGCAGCTGCGTTCGTGCTCTCGCGCGATCGCCGTCGACTACTTGCCTGGGCTGGCGTCGGCTTGGTCGTCGTCGGTGTCTTGCTGTTTGTCGCTCGGAGCATCGGCCGCTCCGTGGTGCTCGATCAGCTCCTACCGTCGGGGTCGCCGTACCGGGATGCCGCGGGCCGGGCGTACTCGATCTTCACCGAACTCGTGCCGTCACTCGCGTGGTCGACGCTCGCGACCGGCCTCGCCGCTGTCGTGATTGCGTGGCTCGCAGGGCCTGGCGTGGGAGCCCATTGGGGTCGCGCCGTGCTCGCTCCACTCGTCGTCCGTCGCCCGCTTGTTGGGTCGGCCGCGATTGCTGCGTGCGGTGTTGTAAGCCTCATCGCCTCGCCGCTGAACGACCCGACCAAGATCGTCCCCCGACTCGCAGTGGGGGCGCTCGTGATCGCCGGATTCGAACTCATCCGACGCCGCACCGCGTTGGAGCATCCGGGTGGCGGCTGGACGCTCGACGGTGCGCGTTCGCACCTGCAGCGCCTACCGGGGTCGACGAGCCCACTCGCCCACGCCCACGCATTGCACGCTCAAGGCCTGCTCACCGATGAGCAGTTCGTCGCGATCGCACGGCAGAGCGCAGAGGAGTAGCTCCCGTGGCTGCCGACGCCGCCCTCCCGCTTCCCGACGCCTCTGCGCTTGGCCCGGATGAAGCGCTTGCGGCGCTCGGCTCGTCGAAGGCGGGACTGACAACCGCCGAGGCCCTGTCCCGACGGCTCACGTACGGCCCGAATGCGCTGCGGACGCACGGTGCAGGTGCGCTCACGGTGCTCGCGCGCCAGTTCCGGAGCTACCTCTTGCTGCTGCTGCTCGTCGCGGCGGCGGTGTCGGCCGCGGTCGGCGAGCTGACCGAGGCGTCGATCATCGCCGCGATCATGACGATGTCGGTCGGGCTCGGCTTCTTCAACGAGTACCGCTCGGAAAAGGCCGTCGAGGCGCTCCACTCGCAGATTCGCCACGTCGTGTTCGCCGACCGCGACGGCGTCACCGGCGAGATCGACGTGACCGACCTTGTCCCTGGCGACGTGGTGCACGTGAAGATCGGTGACGTCGTTCCTGCTGACCTTCGACTGCTCGCAGCGCACGACCTAGAGTGCGACGAGTCGGTATTGACCGGGGAGGCTCGAGCGGCAGCGAAGTCGACTGCCCCCATTTCCGCCGCGAGCGCCGCCGATGCTGAGGTTGGCAACTGCGCCTTCATGGGAACGATCGTGAGCAGCGGCGACGGCGTCGGTGTTGTCGTGCGCACGGGCGGCAAGACCGAGTTCGGCGCGATCGCATTGCGGCTGGGCGAACGCCACGATCTGACGGCGTTCCAGCGCGGGCTGCAGGACTTCTCGCGCATGCTCGTGATCGTCACAGGAGCGCTCGCTGGCTCGATCCTCGTGATCAACGTCCTGCTCGGCCGATCGGTGCTGCAGTCGGCGCTCTTCGCGCTCGCGATCGCCGTCGGCCTGACGCCGCAGCTCCTGCCAGCGATCGTCACCGTGAGCCTTGCGACGGGCGCCCGGCGCCTGGCCCGGAAGCAGGTGATCGTGAAGCGCCTCGTGTGCATCGAGGATCTCGGCAACGTCGAGGTGCTCTTCACCGACAAGACCGGGACGCTCACTGAAGGCCACATCACGTTCGAGCGCGCCCTCGACCCAGCGGGTGTTGAGTCGCAGGGGGTTCTCTCGCTTGCCGCGGTCTGCAGCGACGCGACGGGTAACGAACTCGATCGAGCGCTGTGGGAGACACCGGGGCTTGACGCGGCTCTCACGGGCTGGACGGTGGTCGAGCGCCTGCCGTTCGATCACGACCGACAGCTCGCATCGGTGCTCGCCGACAATCCGTCGGGGCGGACGATCGTGGCGAAGGGCGCCCCTGAGGCGATCCTCGCGCGCTGCACCGATGTGCCCGAGGGGGCGGCGGCATTCCTCGACGGCCTCTTTGAGGCGGGCGAACGCGTCGTTGCCGTTGCCAGTCGAGCCGCGTACGGCGACAAGCTCATACGCGACGACGAGAAGGGCTTCGCGCTCGCGGGCTTCCTGCTCTTTGCCGACCCACCCAAAGAAGGTGTCGGCGATTCGCTTGCCCGTCTCAAGCGGCTTGGCGTGCACCTGAAGATCGTGACGGGCGACAACGGGAAGGTTGCGGCGCACCTGTGCTCAGCCTTGGGACTCGAGGTGGGGCGGGTGATCACCGGTGCCGATCTCGAGACGATGGACGACGAGACGCTCGGGGCTGCACTACCCGAAACGCGGATCTTTGCTCGTGTCAGCCCCGAGCAGAAGTCACGGATCATCCGGCTGCAGCGTTCGCTCGGAGTCGAGGTCGGCTTCCTTGGCGACGGGGTGAACGATGCGATCGCCTTGCACGACGCCGACGTTGGCATCTCGGTTGAGTCGGCCGTCGACGTCGCCAAGGACGCGGCTGACGTCGTGCTGCTCACAAAGGATCTCGGCATCCTCGCCGACGGTGTCGTCGAGGGCCGGAGGATCTTCGCGAATACGATCAAGTACGTGCTGATGGGCACGTCGTCGAACTTCGGAAACATGTTCTCGGCGGCGGGCGCGTCGCTGCTCTTGTCGTTCCTGCCGATGCTGCCGACGCAGATCCTCTTGAACAACCTGCTCTACGAC
>CAIWTI010000210.1 GCA_903915545.1 uncultured Actinomycetes bacterium
CGCCGCGGCGCTCGTCTCGCTGTCGGAGTTCCACAACCTCGCGCCAGAACCGGGCCATCTGCACGGCGACGTGATCGTTGCCGTCGTCGCGTCCGCTCTGATCGGCGCCGTGTCGTTTTCCGGCTCGCTGATTGCGTTCGCGAAGCTGCAGGAGCTGATCGGCGGCCGTCCGATCACGTATCCGGGCCAGAAGTTCGGCAACGGCCTGCTGATCACAGGTGTGTTGGCTGCAGGGATCGCGATGATCGCGGGTTCCGAGAATCAGTGGCTGATGGTTGTCGTGCTCGTCGGTGCCTCAATCTTCGGTGTGCTGTTTGTGCTGCCGATCGGTGGCGCCGACATGCCCGTCGTCATCTCGCTGCTGAATGCCTTCACGGGTTTGGCCGCATCTGCGACCGGTTTCGAGCTTGGGTCGAACGTCTTGATCGTTTCGGGCGCCCTCGTTGGTGCTTCCGGAACGCTGCTGACGCTGATGATGGGCAAGGCGATGAACCGCTCGATTGGCAATGTGCTGTTCGGTGCGTTCGGCCAAGTTCAGGCGGGCGCCGGCGCTGCCGCTGTCGAAGGAACGGTTCGCTCGGTCAACGCCGAGGACGTCGCGATCATGCTCGCCTATGCGCAGAACGTCGTGATCGTTCCGGGATACGGCATGGCTGTCGCGCAGGCGCAGCACGCGGTTCGCGAACTTGCTGATGAGCTTGAGAAGAAGAACGTGAACGTTCAGTACGCGATCCATCCGGTCGCCGGCCGTATGCCGGGCCACATGAACGTGCTCCTTGCCGAGGCGAACGTCCCGTACGACGCCCTCAAGGAGATGGACGAGATCAACCCGGAGTTCCCGCAGACCGATGTTGTGCTCGTGATTGGCGCGAACGACGTCGTCAACCCTGCGGCGCGCAACGATCCGGGCAGCCCGATCTACGGCATGCCGATCTTGAACGTCGACGCTGCTGCGCAGACGATCGTGATGAAGCGGTCGATGGCGACGGGCTTCGCCGGAATCGACAACCCGCTGTTCGTGCTGCCGGGCACGGCGATGCTCTTCGGCGACGCCAAGGCGTCGGTGCTGAAGCTCGTCTCCGCCGTCAAGGCGCTGTAGCTCCGAGGCTCCTGTGAGCGGGATTCCCGTCCTCACGGCACGAGACGTCGAAGCGGCGGTGTCGCCGGGCGAGGCAGTTGAGGCTGTCCGCGAGGCGTTCCTCGCGCATCATCGTGGCGAGTGGGTGATGCCGCCGAAGGCCTACGTCACGAACTATCCGGCGGGTGACTTCCGCGCGATGCCTGCATTGGGTGCCGGGTACACGATCCTGAAGTGGGTCTCGTCGTTCCCGGGGAACCCGGAGCGCGGTCTGCCGACCGTGAACGGGCTCGTAGTTGTGTCTGATGCGGAGACCGCCGAGTTGCGCGCCGTAATGGAGGCGGGTGCCGTGACGGCGCTGCGCACGGGCGCTGCCGCCGTGCTGGCGGCAGAGACGCTCGGGAAGCGCGATGCGGCAACGGCTGCCGTGGTGGGTGTCGGCGTGAATGGGCGTGCCGCGGTGCGGGCGTTCGTTGCGCGCGGGCATGAGGTGATGGTGTGGGATGCCGACGAGTCGCGTGCCGCCGCTGCCGCCGAGGAGCTTGGCGCGATCGTTGCGCCGTCGCGTGCCGAGGCGCTCGCTGCCGATCTTGTTGTCACCGTGACGCCCGGGCATGCGCTGCTCTTTGAGGAGGGCTCGTTGCGGCCGGGGCAGCACGTGAGCTTGATGGGTGCAGACGGTCCGGGCAAGGCCGAGATCTCCCCCGCCGAGCTCCGCCGGACGCGCCTGTTCTGCGACGACTGGGAGCAGGCATCGCATGGCGGCGAGCTCGCCCACCTTGCGGAGGCCGGGGCGATCGCGCGGAGCGACGTGACGGAGCTCGGATCGGTGCTCGCGGGCGAGGTGATCGCCCGTGTCTCGGCGGATGAGATCACGACGTTCGACTCGACCGGGCTCGCGATTCAGGATCTCGCGATCATCGTCGCCGCGATGCGGCGGCTGCCGGAGCTCTCCGGGCTCCAGTCGTTTTCGCTGTAGTCCGCGCTTCGAGCGCACATCGACTCCTTGCGACACATGTCGGTGGGGTCAAGCGCGCTGTACTGGGTCTACTACGACGCTCACGGCAACGTTGTTGGTGAGGCAAACGCGTCAGGAGCAACGACCGCGGCGCACTCCTACGACCCCTTCGGGGCACCGCTCGACACCGTCCCGACTAACACGACGACGCATCGCTACGTCGGCTCAGCCAACAAGAACCTCGACACCGCCTCCAACCTCATCCTCATGGGAGCGCGGCCCTACGACCCAGGTCTCGGCCGCTTCCTTGAAACAGATCCCGTAGACGGCGGCTCCTGCAACACCTATGACTACGTCTGCCAAGACCCCATTAACGGGTTCGACCTTGATGGGCGAGACCAGTGGGGGTCCGATCGATTCAGGCGCACGGGGACAAGCCTGACCAGAACGTCGCGTCGCTTTACCGCAACCGCATTTGCCAACATCACCGCCAGCGGAAACAACGTGGCGTGGACAGGCGGTGCGGTGGATGTACTTCCCGAGAGTGGGGGTGCCGAAGTCACCGTGACAATCACGCACGACAACGC
>CAIWTI010000211.1 GCA_903915545.1 uncultured Actinomycetes bacterium
AAGGTCGATGCCGATCTGCTCGGCAAGCGCCTGGTTGAGCGTCTGCATCAGCTCGTGCGGCCAGTCGACGAGCGTGTCCCACAGATCGAAGATCACGCCGCGCACGGAGGTGCGGTCGATCATGGCCGCCGCTTTCGTAGCGCTTCGATCTGCTTCCACGTGTGCGTGTTCACCACGTCGCCCTTCGTGAGCCAGGCACGACGCGCCTGCGCGACGCCCAGCGCGACGTAATCGAGGGCGCCGATGCTGTGGCCGTCGGAGTCGATCACGAGCTTGAGACCCGCCTCACGCGCCGCTCGAGCGTGGACGTCGGAGAGGTCGAGCCGGTCTGGCTGCGAGTTGATCTCGAGGAACGTCCCGGTCTCAAGCGCCTTCTCGACCAGCCGCTCGATGTCGACATCGGCTGGAGCCCGTTTGCCGATCTTGCGGCCCGTGGGATGCCCGATGCAGTCGACGTACGGGTTCTCCATGGCGGCGAGCAGACGCTCGGTCGGGCTCTTGTCGAAGCCGTGATGAAGCGACGCGACCACCCAGTCGAGCTGCGCGAGGATCTCGTCGGGAACATCAACCGAACCGTCCGCGCGGATGTTCGCCTCGACTCCGCGAAGCAGACGGATCGGCACCGTCGCATCGAGCGCGTCAATTGCAGCTGCCTGCCCTTCAAACCCGCCTTCACGGAGACGTTGGGAGTGGTCGCAGATTGCGTAGTAGTCGTACCCCCTCGCCATCGCCTTCGCGACCATCGCCTCGAGCGTGTCCTTCCCGTCCGACCACGTCGTGTGGGTGTGGAGATCACCGCGGAGGTCGGCCTCGACGACGAGGTCTGGAAGCTCGCCCGCCCGCGCGGCCTCCAGCTCACCGAGGTTCTCGCGAAGCTCTGGCGCGATCCAGCTGTACCCAAGGAAGCGGTAGACCTCGTCCTCGGTCGCAAACGCGTGCACGTCGCCGCTCTCAACGTCGGTGACGCCATATTCCGAAACCGAGAGGCCTCGACGCACGGCGGCTTCGCGCAGAGCGACATTGTGTTCCTTCGAGCCGGTGAAGTGCTGCAGCAGGTTTCCGTACGACGCATGCGGAACGACGCGGAGATCGACTTTGAGCCCGTCCTGCGAGACGACCGTCGCCTTGGTGTGGCCCTTCGCCTCGACGGACACAACCCACGGCAGCGAGCAGAAGGCGTCGATCAACGCATCGGCGTCGGTCGCCGAGGCAATGACATCGAGGTCACGCACCGTCTCGCGTCCGCGGCGCGCCGAACCGGCAGCGTCAACGGCGATCGCAGCGGGGTGCGCGCGCAGCGTCGCAAGGGTTTCGTTCAGGCGCGGCAGCGCCGAGCCGAGCAGTGTCCGGCGTGGGCCTTCGGTCGCTTGCGGCTTCGCAAGTGCTTCCAGAATCCGCTCCTCCAGCTTGGCGCCGACCCCGTCGAGCTCACGCAACGCCCCAGCCTCGGCGGCAGCCTGCAAGGCGCGAACCGTCGTGATCCCGAGGTCAAGCCACATGCGCCGCACCGTCTTCGGCCCCACCCCGGGAAGCCGAAGAAACGATGCGAGTTCGGCCGGAACGGCTTCCTTCCGCTTGGTCAGCGCATGGATCTCGCCGTCGTTCACGACCTCGACGATCTTCGCCTCGATCGTCTTCCCGATGCCAGAGAGCTCCTTCGCCTTGCCCTCAAGCGCAAGCCTCGCAACAGGCACCGAGGTCTCACGGATCTGCGCCGCCGCCTGGCGGTAGGCAGAGATCCGGAAGCTGTCTGCTCCCTCGATCTCCATCAGGTCTGCGAGCAGTTCGAACTGGCCGGCGAGCTCGTCGTTCCGTGGAAGGCTCACTCTCTCGATCATACGTCCGGCGAATGCTGCGAAACTGTCGGGAGGCGCGGGAGCGCCCACACGATGCACGCGACGATCTGCCTACCCACCTACAACGAACGCGAGAACCTCGAACGGATGGTCGCGGCGCTGCGCGCGGTCCTACGCGATGGCGATCGAATCCTCGTGATCGATGACGGTTCCCCTGATGGAACCGGAGAGATCGCCGACCGGCTCTCGGCGGAACACGCGAACGTCTCGGTGCTGCACCGCACGGTCAAGGAGGGTCTTGGCCCCGCCTACATCGCAGGCTTCCGCCATGCACTCGCTGACGGCGCAGAACTCGTGATCGAGATGGACTGCGACTTCTCCCACGACCCGGCCGACGTTCCGCGCTTGATTGCTGAGGCCGAATCGGGCGCCGATCTCGTGATTGGCTCGCGCTATGTGCCTGGTGGTTCGATCCCCAACTGGGGCGTCGTGCGTCGCGCTATCTCGGCAGGCGGGAACATCTACGCGCGCGTGATCCTGGGAAGCCGTATTCGTGATCTAACAGGTGGCTTCAAGTGTTTTCGGCGGGTCGTTCTCGAAACAATTGACCTCGACGCGATTGACGCCCGTGGGTACGCCTTCCAGATCGAAAACGCCTACCGCACTGCCTGCGCAGGGTTTCGTGTCACCGAAATTCCCATCGCCTTTGTCGACCGTGAGGAAGGCAAGTCGAAGATGAGCCGCTCGATCGTTGCCGAAGCGTTCTGGTACGTCCCGCTGCTTCGGTGGCGCGCTCTCACCCGCAGCCTCTGAACTACGCTGGAGCTATGCGCGACATCACCGACGCCACGTTTGAAGCTGACGTCCTGAACGCGGATCGTCCGGTGGTCGTCGACTTCTGGGCGCCCTGGTGCGGACCCTGCAAGCTCGTCGCCCCGGTGCTCGAGGAGCTCGCGGCCGAGACGGAGAACGTCGAGTTCGTGAAGCTCGATATCGACGCAAACCCGATTACCGCGTCGAAGCTGGGCATCCTCTCGATCCCGACCGTCACGCTCTTTGTCGACGGCGAAGCGCGCGAAACCGTCGTTGGCGCGAAGCCCGGCAAGCACTTCCGCGAGCGCTTCGCCGCGTACCTCTAGCCGCCGCACCATCACCACCGCAAAGCCGCGAGGAGCGGCTGTTCCTGTGCGTACGATCGACCGGTGAGCTCCGACGATCGCCTGCTGCTTGCCGCCGACCTCCTCACGGGCGTCGAGCTTGCCCATCGCGGCCGAGAGCGCGAGCAAGCCCCGTCGTTTGCACCGGTTCCGGAGTCGTTGTCTCCTGCGGTCGCCAAAGCAATCGGGGTTGACCGGCTGTACACCCACCAGCGCGATGCGTGGGACGCTGCCGCGCACGGCGACAACGTCCTCATCGCTACCGGCACCGCGTCGGGAAAGACGCTCGCGTTCAACCTGCCTGTGCTCGATGCGCTGGTCGCCGATCCACATGCGCGCGCGATCTATCTCTACCCGACTAAGGCTCTCGCGCAGGATCAATTTCGGACGCTCGCTGGCTACGGCCTCGCGACGTTGCGCCCGGCGATCTACGACGGTGACACGCCTACCGATCAGCGCGGTGCGCTTCGGCGAACGGCGCGTGTCCTGCTCACGAACCCCGACATGCTTCACGTCGGCGTGCTTCCGAATCACGATCGCTGGGGGGATGTGCTCGCCAACCTGCGCTACGTCATCGTCGATGAGGCACACGTCTACCGCGGCGTGTTTGGATCGAACGTCGCAAACGTCCTCCGCCGACTCCGGCGCCTCGCGGCGCTGTACGGCGCATCGCCGCAGTTTCTGCTTGCCTCGGCAACGATCGCGAACCCCGGCGAACTCGGCCTGGAACTGACAGGCGCACCCGTCACCGTCGTGGGTGACGATGGTGCGCCACGAGCCGCACGGACAATCGTGCTCTGGAACCCCGAGCTGCTCGACGCGGAACTCGGGATTCGCGCCTCGGCGTTGGCGGAGGCGGCCAAGCTCCAAGCAGGGTTCGTGCAGCAAGGCCTGCGCACGTTGACCTTCGCGAAGAGCCGCAAAGGTGCCGAGCTCGTCCATCGCTTCACGTCAGAACGGCTTGGTGGCGATCGCCGACTCTCGCCGTACCGCGCCGGCTACACCCCAGCCCAGCGCCGCGAGATCGAGGAGCGTCTTCTCGCTGGCGACTTGCTCGGCGTGTCGGCAACGAACGCGCTCGAGCTTGGGATCGATATCGGTCTACTCGATGCGGTGATCTCGGTCGGGTTCCCGGGGACGGTGTCGTCGCTGCGCCAGCAGTGGGGTCGCGCGGGTCGTCGAGGCGAGGGTCTCGCCGTGATGGTCGCAACCGAGGACGCACTCGACCAGTACTTCATGCGCGAGCCCGAGATGTTGCTCGGCCGTCGCGTTGAGGCCGCAATCCTCGATCACGCAAACCACCGTGTGCTGGCGGGACACGTCAAGGCGGCGGCATTTGAGGCGCCAATCGACGCGGGCGACGCTGCGATCCTCGGGCCTGAAGCGATCGAGGCCGCCGCACACGACCCGGAGCTGCGCAGCACACCTCGCGGCTACGTCTGGGCGGGCAAGGATCACCCTGCTGCACGAATGGGCCTTCGTTCGGCCGAGCCTGAGGTCTACTCGATCGTCGACGGGACAACGGGCACCGTCTTCGGCACGATCGAGCGCTCTCGTGCGTCGTCGACAGTGCACGAAGGAGCGATCTACCTCCACCTCGGTGAGTCGTACCTCGTCCGCATCCTCGATCACGTGACGCGCACGGCCGTGGTGGAGCCCTTTAGTGGCGACTGGTACACCCAGGCCCACAAGGAGACGATGACCTCGATCATCACGCCGGTGATGACTGGCCGGCGTTCCGGACTTGAGCTCTGCTTTGGCGAGATTGAGGTGACCGAGCAGGTGATCGGCTACGAGCGCAAGGGGATCCAGACGCAGTCGCGGATCGAGCTCGTACCGCTCGTGGAGCCACCCGCGAGCTTTCGCACTGAAGCGATCTGGTTTGTTCCGGAGCCGGAGCAGCTCGAGGATCTCGAGGCGATGCCGAAGCTCCTCGGCACGCTGCACGCCGCGGAGCACGCTCTGATCTCGATGCTGCCGCTCTGGGCGATGTGCGATCGCTGGGATATCGGTGGCCTCTCGACGAACCTCCACCCCGAGACCGGTCAACCAACCGTGTTCATCTACGACGGCCATCCCGGCGGGATCGGCATCACCGAGCGCGGCTTTGAGCAGTGGGAGGGTTGGGTCGCCGATACCGCCCGCATGCTGGAGGGCTGCCCCTGCCACGACGGCTGCCCGTCGTGTGTTCAGAGTCCGAAGTGCGGGAACCTCAACGACTTCCTCGACAAGGATGGGGCGCGCACTCTCATGCGACGCCTGGTGAGTGCTAGCCGGTCCGACGGCGCAGCGTCGTAGCGCCGAGCGAGAGCGCTGCCACGATGACGCCAAGTAGGATCAGCGCGTCGCGCACGATCTTCGCGTCGCCTGTCCCCGCAACCGCATGAGCGAGCGCGTCGTACGCCCAGGTGAGCGGCAGCACAAACGACGCGACGTAGAGCACGTGTGTCATGTGGGCACGCGGCGCGATCAATCCGCAGAGGAGGATCTGCGGAAACACGACCGCCGGAAGGAACTGCACCGCCTGAAACTCTGAGCGCGCAAAGGCACTCGTGAAGAGTCCCGTTGCCATGCCGAGCACCGCGTTGATTACTGCCAGACCAATCACCACGGCGATCGATCCGTTGACGTTCAGGCCAAGGAGCGAGAAAGCGACGCCACACGCGATGCAGGCCTGTGCAACGGCCACCACGGCGAATGCGAGTGCGTACCCGAGCAGCAGGTCGAGCTTGCCGAGCGGTGTCGTCATCAGCCGCTCAAGGGTTCCCGACGTTCGCTCGCGCAGCATCGCAATCGACGTGACGACAAACATCATCGTGAACGGGAAGATGCCGACAAGCGGGCCGCCAACGCGGTTGAACGTCAGCTGGCTGCCATCGAAGACGTAGCGAAACAACGTGAGCAGGAGCGGTGGCACGAGCAGGACAAGCGCCAACGTCCTTGGGTCACGACGCAACTGTCGCAGCACACGCTCGGCCGTTGCCAAGGCCACCGACGCGTTCACGCCGACACCTCAACCAGGGCGAGGAACGCATCGTCAAGATCAGTCTGCCCCGTCCGCTCACGCAGCCCGGCCGGAGTGTCGTCCGCGACGAGCTCGCCGTCACGCAAGAGCAAGAGACGATCGCAGTGATCGGCCTCGTCCATGACGTGCGATGAGACGAGGAGCGTGACGCCCCGCTCGGCGAGCGCAGCGAACGCGGCCCAAAGATCGCGACGGAGGACCGGGTCGAGACCGACCGTTGGCTCATCAAGCACGAGCAGTTCTGGCGAGCCGAGAAGGGCTGTCGCGAGCGAAACGCGCGAGAGCTGCCCTCCCGAGAGACTCCCGGCGAGGCGGTTCTCAAAGCCGCCGAGGTCGACCATCGCGAGCGCTTCAGCAACCGACGAGCGTGGTGCGCCCAGCACGCGAGCGAAGTAGCGGAGGTTCTCGGCGACCGTAAGATCGAGATACACCGCCGGCGCTTGCGTGACGTAGCCAACGCGTTTGCGAAGCTCCGGTGCCCCCGCGGGCACACCGAGAACGGTCACCGTCCCACCCGCGACGATCTGCACGCCGACGATCGCGCGCATCAACGTCGACTTGCCCGAGCCGCTTGGCCCAAGGAGCCCCGTCACCGCGCCCGCCTCGACCGAAAGCGACAGCCCCTTGAGCACAGGCGCGCCACCCCGGTTCACCGTCAGCTCCTCAATCGCAATTGCGGCCATCGGCGCGAGGATAGAACAGCGTTGGTGGCTTGGCCTTCGGGTTTCTCCGCGGTGATGTCGGAATTGGTGCGGAAGCGGTCTAGTATCGACCCGTGAACCTGCGCGCCTTCGGTGAGACATTCGTCACGTTGTTCGTGATCACCGACCCGCTCGGCAATGCCCCGGTGTTCCTCACGATCACGCGGAAGCTCTCACCGGCCGAGCGTCAGGCGGCTGCGATTCGCGCCGTCATCGCAGCAGGAGCGCTGATCGTCGGCTTCGCGATCTTCGGCGAGCTGATCCTCCGTTATCTCCATGTCTCACTCGGGAGCCTCTCGATCGCCGGCGGACTGTTGCTGATGATCGTGTCGCTCGAAATGCTCCGCGGCACCGACTTCCCGACCGGAGACACCGAGGATGTCGCCCTCGTTCCGCTGGCAACACCGCTTGTCGCGGGCCCTGGAGCGATCGCGACCGCGATCGTGTTGTGGCGTGCACACCCAGGGGCGGGAGGACACATTGCCGTGCTCCTGGCAATCGTCGCGGCGGTCGCGTGCGTCGGTATCACCCTTCTCGTCTCAGAACGGCTCACGCGGGCGCTCAGCCCCTCGATTCTCTCGTTCCTGACGCGCGTTTTCGGCCTCTTGCTCTCGGCAATCGCCGTTCAACTCGTCGTCAACGGCGTCCGCTCGCTGACCTAGAGCGTCTACCTCGATTTTCCACACCCCGTGTCCTATTTCTGGGGAAAGGTTGTAAACGAGGCTCCGAAATCCCTGATATTGCAGTTTTGCAGCCGTTTTCCACAGGTTGAAACCCTGTGGATGGTGTGGAGAAGTCCACGGCACGATGGAAATGTGCGGCGCAGGCCCTCAATGGGCGCCGGGGGGCCGAAAACGGGCTACGCGAGCGACGCGAACGCGCCCATGGCGCGGAATTTCGCCCGGCGGCTGCGCTTCAGCTCGGCTGGCGACATGCCGTCAAGCTCCGCAAACGCTGCGCGAATTGACTCGCGAAGCAGCACGGCCGCGCGATCGGGATCGTTCTGCGCGCCACCGGCTGGCTCAGGGACGATCCCGTCAATGACGCCCAGCTCGTAACAGTGGAACGCATCAGGCCTGAGCGCAGCAGCAGCCTTCTTCGCATCAGCCACATCCCGCCAAAGGATCATCGCGCACCCTTCCGGCGAGATCACCGAGTAGATCGCGTTCTCTTGCATGAACACACGGTCAGACACAGCAATTGCGACCGCCCCGCCCGAGCCGCCCTCACCGATCACGCACGCAACCGTCGGGACCGAAAGCCGCAGCATCATCGCCTGACACCGCGCGATCCAGCCGCCCTGGCCATGCTGCTCAGCGAGCACACCCGGATACGCGCCCGGCGTATCGATGAGCGAGATCACGGGGAAGCCGAAGCGGTCTGCAATCTCCATCACCCGCATCGCCTTGGCATACCCCTCCGGGTAGGCCATTCCGAACTGGCGATCAAGCCGATCCTTCACATCACGGCCCTTCTGATGCCCAATCAGGGCGACCGTGCGACCTTCGAACGTGCCAAGGCCCGTGACGAGGGCTCCGTCGTCTGTGCGGCTGCGATCGCCATGCAGTTCAACCCAATCCTCAAGCAGCCGCTCGGCGTAGTCGAGGGTGTACGGGCGATTGGGATCACGGGCGAGCTCAACCGAACGCCATGCGCCGTCCTTGCCTGGCTCCTTGGCGAGCTTCTCGATCTGCTTCCGCAGCCGATCGGCCTCGCTCTGGACGCGTGTGCCACGCAGCAGCGGAAGGTGTGTGAGCCGTCCGAGCCGTGCTCGGAGGCTGCGCTCAGCTTCACCGGCCAAAGAGCTTGAGGAGCCGCGACAGATACTGCCGCTGCTCGGATCGAGGGAGGATGGTGTCGAGATGGCCAAAGCGCAAGTTCTGCTCGGCCTTGCCGAAGTCGTCGGGAAGCTTTTCGCGCGTGGTGCCTTCGATTACGCGGCGGCCCGTGAAGGCGATCAGTGCGCCCGGCTCAGCCACGGTCACGTCGCCGAGCGACGCGAAGCTCGCAAGAACACCTGCTGTCGTCGGATGCGCCATCACGACGAAGAATGGCAGGCCGGCGTCGTGCATGTCCTCGACCGCCGCGACCGTCTTTGGCAGTTGCATCAGGGAGAAGATCCCCTCCTGCATGCGGGCACCACCAGAACTCGGAACGGCAAGGAGCGGAATGCCCCGCTCAATAGCGGCGTCGGCAGCGCGAACGAACTTCTCACCGACGGCGCTCCCCATCGAGCCGCCCATGAACGAGAAGTCCATGACCGCGAGCTCAAGCGGGCGACCGTCGATCGTCCCTGACCCGATCACGAGCGCCTCACCGAGACCCGTGTTTAGCTCGGCCTCAGCCAGTCGCTCACCATAGGAGCGGAGATCGAAGAACGAGAGCGGGTCGCCTGAACGAACGCCGACAGCATCCTCTTCGAACGAACCCGGGTCAGTCAGCCACGCAATTCGCGCGTGCGAAGGCATCGGGAAATGGTGGCCGCACTGCCCGCACACATACAGCGTTGTCGTGAGCTCATCGTCGCGGTAGTGCGAGCCACAGCCCGGGCAGGTGTTGGGATGCTTCTCGTTTGCAGGCGGAGTCTGGGTGCTCTCGACCTGGACATCGATACGTGTTTCGGTCATCGGCATCTCGATCTTAGACCGCCCTGGCTTCGAAGTGGTTGCATCTTCGCTGTCGGCGGGGACGATTCCGTCCAGCGCATCAGCAAGACCCGTCAGCTCGAGCAGCTCCCGCGTCGGCTGCGCAAGCGGGCCTGGCGTCTCAGCAAGGCGGTTGATCCACACCGACGGGATGCCGAGCTCATTCGCGGGGGTGATGTCGTGAAAGAGGCTGGCGGCGACATGAACGTGTCGCTTGGGATCGGCGCCGGTGCGCGAGAAGAACTCCTCCCAGTGCTTGTGGCCGGGCTTGTACGAGCCGATGTCCGCCGCGACGATCGTCTCCTCGAATGGCACGCCGATCAGCTTCTTCGACGCCTCGATGAATGCCGGGTCGGTGTTGGAGAGGATCACGAGCTTCCACCCGCGGGCACGCACCTCTTCGAGCGCCGTGCGAACTTCAGGAAACGCAGGCCACGACGGAAGGGACGCTGCGAGTGAAGGGGCATCGGCCTCCGCCGCACCGAGCTGTCGCATCGCCTCGGTCAGCACCTCGGCGTAGCTCAAGCTGCCGTCCTGCTCGATGACCGGCTCAAGCTCGTGGTAACGGTGGAGCTTGGCATCCGCCTCTGCTTCGCCAAAGACACGAGCGAGCTCGCGACGGATACCGCCGTTCCAGTCGATCAGTGTTCCGTAACAGTCGAACGTTGCCCAGCGTGGGGCCCCAGTGTCTGCGCCGGACCGGCGCCTCACCATGGCCTATCCCTCGTAGCGGCGCAGGACGATGGTGGCGTTATGGCCACCGAAGCCGAACGAGTTCGAGAGCGCAACATTCAGATCAGGCAGATCGCGAGCCACATTCGGAATGTAGTCGAGGTCACAGGCGGGATCGGGATTGTCGAAGTTGATCGTCGGAGGCGCCTTGCGGTCGCGCAGCGCGAGCGTCGTGAAGACAGCCTCGATCGCTCCAGCTGCACCGAAGCAGTGACCCGTCGCACCCTTTGTCGACGAGACCGTCGTGTTGTAGGCGTTCTCCTCGCCCAGCGCGAGCTTGATCACCCTGGTCTCGGACGCATCGCCGATCGGTGTCGCGGTGGCGTGCGCGTTGATGTAGCCGATCTCCGACGGATCGACGCCCGCATCGGTCATCGCCATGCGCATGGAACGCGCGGGGCTCTCACCCGTCGGATCAGGTTCGGTGATGTGCGACGCGTCGGCCGACATGCCGTAGCCGACGAGCTCGGCGTAGATCTTTGCGCCACGCGCCTTCGCACGCTCAAGCTCTTCGAGGACGACGACTGCCGCTGCCTCACCCATGACAAGACCGTCGCGATCGCGCTCGAACGGCCGCGAGGCGCGAGCGGGATCGTCGTTGCGGCGCGAGAGCGCGCGCATCGCGTCAAAGCCAGCCACACCAACACGGGTGATTGGCGCCTCAGTACCGCCAGCAAACATCACGTCGGCTCGGCCGTTGCGAATCTCGTCAAGCGCATCGCCGATCGCCATGTTCGACGCGGCACACGCGGTGCACTCGCTCATGACGGGGCCCTTCGCTCCGAGCTCGATCGACACCCATGCAGTGCCCATGTTCGGAATGATCGACGGGATCGAAAACGGGCTGACACGATCGGGGCCGCGGTCGCGCAGCGTGTCGTAGCACTCCTGGAACGACGCGAGGCCGCCGATGCCGGTCGCGATCGATACGCCCATGCGTGTGGGATCGTCAGCGACGTTCACGCCTGAATCCTTGTGTGCCTGCACCGCGGCGGCGATCGCCATCTGAGCGAAGCGATCCATCCGCCGGGAGGTCTTACGTTCGATCCAGTTAGTCGGATCGAAATCCTTCAGCTCACACGCGAAGTGCACGGGATAGTCGGTGTGGTCGAACTGCGTGATCGGCCCAACGCCGTGTTCCCCCGCAAGGAGCCGTGTCCAGGAGGTCTGAAAGTCGTTCCCGAGCGGACTGACCATGCCAAGGCCGGTGATGACCACCCGCCTGCGTCCGTTGTCGCTCATGCCTGCTGCCTCCCTTGCATCGCTCTACATCCCCATTCCACCGTCGACGAGCATCACTTCGCCCGTGATGAACGACGCCGCGTCAGAACAGAGAAACCGTACCGCCCCGGCCACATCGTCCGGCTCACCCAGGCGTGCCAGCGGCGTTCGCTCAAGCATCATCGTCCGTACGTCATCAGGCAAAACGTCCGTGAGACGCGTTGTGATGTAGCCGGGCGCGACGACGTTCGCGCGGACGTTCCGCGAGCCGAGCTCTTGGGCAAGCGACTTAGTGAACCCAATGATTCCGGCCTTCGACGCCGCGTAGTTCGTCTGGCCCCAGTTGCCGTGGAGACCGACGATCGAGCTGACGTTGACGATGACACCAGCGCGCTTCTTCATCATCGGTCGCGTGACGGCACGGCACGTGTAGAAGACAGAGCTGAGGTTCGTCTCAAGCACCGTGTGCCAGTCGTCATCTGACATGCGAGCAAGCAGCCCATCGCGCGTGAGACCGGCGTTATTGACGAGAATGTCGAGATCACCGGCTTCGCTGACGAGCCGTTCGGCATCCTCAGCGGTCGAGACATCCGCGGCGATGGCGCGGCCACCGATCTCCTTCGCAAGCGCTTCCGCTTCATCGGCGCCGGACCGGTAGCCAACGACGACCGTCGCACCGGCACGGGCAAGCTCCTGCGCGATTGCCGCGCCGATGCCTCGTGATCCTCCGGTGACAAGGGCGGTCTTGCCCTCGAGCGACGCGAACTCAGCCAAGCTCGTTCACTGCCGCATCGAGCGACTTCAGGTCGTTGACCGAGAAGGCGCGAACGGAACTGTCGATTCTCTTCAGTAAACCGCTCAGCACGTTGCCGGGCCCAACTTCAACGAACGTCGTGACGCCCTGGTCAACCATCGCCCGAGCCGCCTGGGTGAAGCGCACCGGGGCCGTGAGCTGCTCAACGAGGAGCGACGGGTAGCGCGCAGCCTCCTCAAGCTTGGCCGTGACGGTCGACATGACGTTCGCGGTCGGCGTCTTGAAATCGATGCGGTCGATCGTCGGCTTCAGCCGCTCTGCCGCGAGACCGACGAGCGGCGAGTGGAACGCGCCGCTGACCTTCAGGCGCACCGCACGACGCGCGCCTTCGCGCTGCGCCTCTTCGATGCACTCCTCGATCGCCTGATCCTGACCTGAGACAACGAGCTGGCCCGGGCAGTTGTAGTTCGCCGGCCACACGTTTGCGATCTTGCGGCAGATGTTCTCGACAACGTCGTCAGCAAGACCAAGGATCGCAGCCATCGAGCCGGGCGCTTCCTTCGCGGCAACCGCCATCTGGAGTCCACGCTCCCGAACAAGCGCGATCGCCTCTGTCACGCTCAGCGAGTTCGAGGCACCAAGCGCGGCGAACTCGCCAACGGAATGACCGACGACGTAATCCGGCTCGATACCGCGATCACGAAGCGCTGCGTTGATGGCAAGGCACGTGGCGACGAGCGCCGGCTGCTGCACTTCCGTCTCGACGAGTTCGTCGACGGTTCCTTCAAAACAGAGTCGCTTGAGATCAAGTCCCGAGGCTGCCGAGCCCTCTTCGTAAACCCGCATCGCGGCAGGGACGGCCTCGGCGATCTCGCGTCCCATGCCAGGCTCAAACGCACCCTGTCCAGGGAACATGAAGGCGATCTTCGTCATTGGGTCGCTCCATTCATTCCGATTGTCCATTCGATGAGGGCCGATCCCCACGTGAGGCCCGCGCCCATACCCGTCATCAGCACGAGGGCCCCAGGCCGAAGGCGACCGTCCGCGACTGCTTCACCGAGCGCGAGAGGGATTGAGCCCGAAGACGTATTCCCGTAGCGATCGACGTTGACGACGACCTTCTCCTCGGGGATCCCGAGCTTTTCAGCAGCGTGATCGATGATACGGACGTTGGCCTGGTGTGGGACGTAGACATCGATATCCGCCACCGTCTTGTCGCACGTCTCAAGGATCGCCCCTGCCGAACTGATCATGATTCGCGTCGCAAACTTGAACACCTCGCGGCCGTTCATCCGCAGCGTACGCTCGGTCTCGTCGCTCAACCGCGAACCACTGCAGGGGAGCCAGAGGTTTTTGCCGCCGTTGCCGTCAGCACCAACTTCGAAGCCGAGGAACCCGCCGGTCTCGACCTTCTCCAGGACGACTGCGCCCGCACCGTCACCGAAGAGGATCATCGTCGCGCGGTCTGTCCAATCGACGATGCGCGACAAGACGTCGGCACCAACAACGAGCACCTTGTTGGCCACACCCGAGGCGATCGAGCCGTAGCCCTGCGAGAGGGCGTACACAAAGCCGGTGCAGCCAGCCGAGAGGTCGTAGGCGGCGGCCGTGGTCATGCCAAGCTCGGCGGCAACGAGTGCGGCGGTTGCCGGGAAGAGCATGTCCGGCGTCACCGTGGCGACGATCACGAGGTCGATTTCGGACGCGTCGACGCCAGCGTTCGCGAGGGCTATGCGGGACGCGATGACCGAGAGATCAGAGGCGGCTTCGTGCGGTGCCGCAACGCGCCGTTCACGGATTCCCGTGCGGCTGCGAATCCACTCGTCGTTCGTTTCGGCGAGCTCCGACAGGTCGTCGTTCGTGACGATCTTCTCGGGTGCGTATGTGCCGAGTCCCGTGATCGAGACGCGGGGGCCTGCGATACGACCCTTCACTCGCCCACCGCAAACGTCAAAGTCCCGCGCGCTGCGAGCTGGCCACCAACGCTCGCGCGCACCTTCCCTTTGCCGATCGGGCCACGGACGGTCTCGACCTCGCACTCGAGATCAAGAACATCGCCCGGTCGGCAGATGCGCTTGAAGCGAATGTCGTCGATGCCGGCAAACAAGGCGAGCTTGCCGCGATTCTCGGGCTGCGACAGCACGGCAACGGCACCGCATTGCGCAAGGGCCTCGACGGTCTTCACGCCGGGGAAGATCGGGTTGCCCGGAAAGTGCCCGGCGCAATCTTCCTCGGTCACCGTCTTGCGTGCAACGACACGGGCGCCGGGAATCAGCTCCGTCACTTCGTCAATCAGAAGGAACGGTGCGCGGTGGGGCAGGATCTCTTCGATCTGCTCACGGTTGAGGACGACATCGCTCATGCAGACAGACGCTCCTGGAGTCGTTTGCGCCCACGGTGGGCATAGGACTTGGCTGTACCAACGGGCAGACCGGTCGCCTCGGAGATCTCACCGAAGCCAAGGTCAAACGCATCTTTGAGTGCGACCACCGTCGCCTGCGCCCGCGGAAGCTCGGCGAGGCACGCGCCAAGCTCACGTCGCGTTTCGGAGGCGAACGCTGCGGCGGCAGGATCACCGTCGATGGCAGGGCGATCATCAGCGACGAGCGGCTCGGTGCGGCGCGCGAGTCGCGCCTGCGCGAAATCCTTGCACGTGTTCACAACGAGCCGGTGCAGCCAGGTTGTGAACTGCGAATCACCTCTGAACTGACGCAGCCGCACGACGAGTTTGGCAAGCGCATCTTGGCTCGCATCGCGCGCATCCTCGGGATCGCGCAGAAGGTGCAGAGCAATCCGCTGCACCCGCGGCTCGTGTCGAACGCAAAGCACTTCCAGTGCCGCGCGATCACCGTCCTTTGCCCGCTTCACGAGGATGGGGTCGGAAAGACGCTCGAGATCGAGTCCGATGGAGTGGGGCGCGTCATTGATTCTTCGACGGCTGGCGGCGTCTGAGGGTTGCACGTCACCCGTACTCTAGTTCGGTGCACCTGACACCGGATGTGGTGACGCCTCGCTTGCGCGGCTCGTTTGGGCGGCCGTATGTCTATGCGATCGAAACCGAGTCGACTCAACACATGGCGCCACCCGACGCACCGCATGGCACCGTTGCGCTCGCGGAGCACCAAACGAAGGGCCGCGGGAGGCTCGGACGGGTGTGGATCGATGAGCCCGGGACGGGGTTGAAGTTGTCCGTCACACTCCGGCCGCCACAACCGGTCTCGCGCTGGCCCGAAATCACCCTGGTCGCGGCCGCCGCCGTTTCCGGTGCCGTACCGGGTTCGACGATCAAGCACCCGAACGATGTGCTGCTTGATGGCTTGAAGGTCGCCGGAATCCTCGCCGACGCAACCGACCGCGTCGTGCTGGGCATCGGCATCAACGTCGGGAGCACCCCGTGGCCCGATTCCGGCTTCGTCGACGCCGACCGCCTCGACCTCCTCGTCGACGTGCTTGAACGCCTCGAGCTCGGCTACAACGCTTGGGCTGCGGGGCTTACGGACTCGTAAGCGTCGCGCCGGTGTTGCCGGCGGCATCGCGCGCGGAGGCCGAGATCGAGGTGGGTGGCGCTCCGGAGTACGGGAAGCGGAACGTTCCCGCAGGCTCGCTCTGGACGAGCGTCTGCCCGTTCACAACGACCGTGACCGACGCAGGCTCACTGAGGGTGAAGGTCAGCGTTGCGGGATCGATCAGCGTGAGCGTCGGCCCCGTCGTGTCGGAGGTGAACGTGCCAATCGCAGACACGCTCCCGAGCGGATCGATCTCGGTGACCACGACCTGGTACTCGCCATCCGGAAGCGGCGCACCGTTGACAGTTCCAAGCCACACGAGCGCCTGCGGCCCGGGACCGAGCTCGCCCGTGTAGACGGTCGCCACGATTGCGCCTCCATGCTGAATCGTCACCTGGATCGGGACGGTGCGCTCGAGCGAGAACGTGAACTGCGTTGAGTCGAGATAGCCGTCGCCGTTTGGCGAGAAGAGCGGTGAGGTGACGCCGAGCGCACTGATCGTCTTGTCGACAACGATCGCCTGCGTGAGGCTCACCGGAACGCCGCCGGCAGGAGTCGCGGTGAGGATGAGCTTGTACTTCCCCGTTGGCAGAGTGCTGAGGTCTCGCTGGTAGATCTGCGGGCCCGCCGGGAGGCTTGCCGCAAACAGCGTCGACAGCGGCTTGCTGCTTCCCGCATCGGGGAAGACGAACGCCGAAACGGAGGCGGGAACTGAGAGCGTGAATTGGATAACGGTGGCCGTGCCGCCGGGAGTGATTGGCGTGAGCGTCGTTGGTGCGATCGAGACCCCGGTGATCGCTTCGACGGGTGCCGCCGATCCGGTCCCGAGGCTTCCGGTCGCGCCCTTCAACGATGGGCCTCCGTCGATCACCCAGCTGACCTTGCCGGTGACCCCTGTCGAGTCCCACGTCCAGTCGATCGACGCTCCTGGTCCAGCGGCGTGCCCGAC
>CAIWTI010000212.1 GCA_903915545.1 uncultured Actinomycetes bacterium
ATCTACACGTACTGACACACTCTTTCCCTACACGACGCTCTTCCGATCTAGTCGCAGCGTCACCTTCCCCGCTCGCTTCGTCACAAGCACTCGAAGCCCACGCGGGAGAAGCCGGCCGAGCGCAAGCCGATTGTTCGCACCGAGAAGCCCGATACGCACCCGCCTGCGCGCCAGGAGCGCCGCGGCATCGTCGTGTCGGACAAGGGTGACAAGACGATCATCGTCAAGGTCGACGTGATCAAGGCACATCGCAAGTACAAGAAGGTCGTACGCCGCACGCAGAAGTTCCATGCGCACGACGAGGGCAACACCGCGGGCGTCGGCGACGTCGTTCGCATCGTTGAGTCTCGGCCGCTCTCGCGGTTGAAGCGCTGGCGTCTGGCTGAGATCGTCGAGAAGGCCCGGTGAGGACGGAATGATCCAGCAGGAATCACGGCTCAAAGTGGCCGACAACACAGGTGCACGCGAACTGCTTTGTATTCGCGTGGCTGGTGGCTCCCATCGGCGCTACGCGCGGGTGGGCGACATCATCACGGCGACCGTCAAGGCCGCTGCACCGCAGGGTTCAGTCAAGAAGGGCGACGTCGTCAAGGCAGTCGTCGTGCGCACCAAGAAGGCATACGGTCGCGACGACGGAACGCTGATCGCGTTCGACGAGAACGCCGCGGTGATCATCGACAACCAGCGCAATCCGCGTGGCACCCGCATCTTCGGGCCGGTCGCGCGTGAGCTTCGCGAGAAGAACTTCATGAAGATCGTCTCGCTCGCGCCGGAGGTGCTCTAGATGGCAGGTTTGAAGGTCAAGAAGGGCGATGTCGTCCAGATGCTGACCGGCAAGGATCGGGGCAAGCAGGGCCGTATCCTCACCGCGCAGCCGACGGAAGGCCGCGTCGTGGTCGAGAATTTGAACGTCGCACGTCGGCACACAAAGCCGCGTCCGATGCGCGATGCCAGCCGCATGGGTGGCACGCAGATGACACCGGGCGGAATCATCGACATGCCGGTTGCTGTTCCGGTGTCGAATGTGATGCTCGTGTGCCCGACCTGCAAGCAGCCGACACGTGTTGGCTACAAGACCAAGGAAGTGAAGGGCGAGACCGTGAAGGTTCGTGTGTGTAAGCGCCAGGGCTGCGGCCAGGAGATCGATCGCTGATGGATGCGACGAAGACAGTTCCGCGCCTCAAGGAGCGCTACCACGCTGAGCTGCGCCACGTGCTGCAGGATCAGTTCGGCCTCGCGTCGATCATGCAGTCGCCGACGATTACGAAGATCACCCTCAACATGGGTGTCGGCGAAGGCAAGACCGATGCAAAGCAGGTCGACGCTGCACTTGAGGAGCTCACGATCATTGCCGGCCAGCGCGCCCAGGTGCGTAAGGCTCGCAAGTCGATCGCCCAGTTCAAGGTTCGAGAGGGCATGCCCGTCGGTGTCCGCGTGACGTTGCGCGGTGACCGGATGTGGGAGTTCCTCGACCGCCTGATCTCGGTTGCGCTCCCGCGCATCCGCGACTTCCGCGGTCTCAACCCGACGTCGTTCGACGGTCGGGGCAACTACTCGCTCGGTCTCAAGGAGCAGATCATTTTCCCTGAGATCGATTACGACAACATCAGCCAGGTTCGCGGCCTCGATGTCGCGATCACGACGACTGCCACGACGGACGAGCAGGCCGAAGCGCTTCTTCGCGCACTCGGCATGCCACTCCAGACTGAGGCGGGGAGGGACTAGTGGCCAAGAAGTCTTTGATCGTGAAGGCTGCGCGTCCGCAGAAGTTCAAGACGCGCAACTACACCCGCTGCAACAAGTGCGGGCGCCCGCGCGCCGTGTTCAAGAAGTTCGGGCTTTGCCGTATCTGCCTGCGCGAGCTTGCTCACGAAGGCGTCATCCCTGGCATGACCAAGAGCTCGTGGTAGGAGAGAGAGAATGCTGACCGATCCTGTCGCAGACATGCTCACGCGCTTGCGCAACGCCAACAAGGCGCTGCATGACCGCGTCGAAATGCCAACCTCCCGTTTGAAGGAGGAGATCGCCCGCATCCTGAAGGAAGAGGGCTACGTCAAGGACTACACCGTCGTTCAGAAGGAAGGTCTGCCGTTCAAGACCCTCGTTATTGATCTGAAGTACGGCCGTCGTCGTGAGCGTGTCCTCACCGGTGTGAAGCGCATCTCCAAGCCGGGCCGCCGTATCTATGCTGGCAAGGACCGCCTTCCGCGCGTCCTCGGTGGCATGGGCACTGCAATTCTGTCCACCTCGCACGGCGTCATCACGAGCCGTACAGCCGAGCGCGAAGGAATCGGCGGCGAAGTCATCTGTTTCGTCTGGTAACTGCCATGTCTCGTATCGGAAAGCGACCCATCGAAGTGCCTGCGGGCGTCACCATCACGGTGAACCCGGGTCACGTCACGGTCCACGGCCCGAAGGGCGAACTCCAGCAGGCTGTGCCGGCACGCATCGGCATCGTCCAGGAAGACAACGTCGTCACCGTCACGCGTCCGACGGAGCGCGGTACCGATCGTGCACTGCACGGTCTGACCCGCACGCTCGTCGCGAACATGGTTGAGGGTGTGACGAACGGTTTCGAGAAGAAGCTCGAGATCCAGGGTGTCGGTTATCGCGCCGCTCTCCAGGGCACGGACCTCGAGATCCAGGCTGGGTATTCGCACCCGGTCAAGATCGAGCCGCGTCCGGGCATCAGCTTCGAAGTTCCCGTCCCCACGCAGATTGTCGTGAAGGGCATCGACAAGCAGGCCGTCGGCCAGACCGCCGCCGAAATCCGGAAGGTCCGCCCGCCGGAACCGTACAAGGGCAAGGGCATCCGGTACGAAGGCGAGTTCGTCCGCCGCAAGGTCGGAAAGAGGGCCTAATGGCTTCGATCACCACACGCGAGGCGCGCGAGCGCCGTCATCGCCGCATCCGCGGCAAGGTGAAGGGCACCGCCGATCGGCCGCGCCTTGCCATCTTCCGCTCAAACCGTGGCATCTTCGCTCAGGTCATCGACGACCAGACGGGCAAGACGCTTGCCGGTGCATCGTGGATGTCCCTCAAGGACTTCACGGGCGACAAGACTGCGCAGGCCAACGAGGTCGGCAAGGCCGTTGCTGCCGCAGCCAAGAAGGCGGGCATCGAGGCGGTCGTGTTCGACCGCGGCGGCTACCTGTATCACGGACGTGTCAAGGCGCTCGCCGAGGGTGCGCGCGAAGGAGGTTTGGTGTTTTGAGCAGTAGCGCCGACATGCATGAGGGGACGCGCGAGCTCAAGGAACGCGTCGTCGAGATCAACCGCGTCGCGAAGGTCGTCAAGGGCGGCCGTCGCTTCTCGTTCACGGCTCTTGTCGTGATCGGGGACGAGGTCGACCGCGTCGGGATCGGTTACGGGAAGGCACGCGAAGTGCCGCTCGCGATCTCGAAGGCCGTTGATGACGCCAAGAAGAACCTCTTTTCCGTGCCGCATCATGGCCAGACGATCACGCACGAGGTGCGTGGTGAGTTCGGTGCCGCTCGCGTGATCATGCGTCCCGCTTCGCCCGGTACCGGTGTTATCGCCGGCGGTGGCGTTCGCGCGGTGCTTGAGCTCGCCGGGGTCCGCGACGTTCTTTCGAAGTCGCTCGGTACAACGAATCCGATCAACATGCTGAAGGCAGCCGAGGCCGCACTGCGCGGTCTGCGTCGGCCCGAGGATGTTGCGGCGCTGCGCGGCAAGACGATTCGCGAAGTGCTTCCCGAGCGCAAGGTTGTGGAGGAGGCTGCTGGTGTCTCGGCTTAAGCTCACCCAGATCAAGAGTGGTATCGGTCAGTCGGAGCGCCATCGCGGTACGTTGCGGGCGCTCGGCCTTGGCCGCATCGGCAAGACGTCCGAGCAGGAGCACAATCCGGTAATCGCAGGGATGCTGCGCAAAGTTCGCCATCTCGTGAAGGTGGAGGAGGCCTGAGATGAGTGAAGAGCTGAATCTCTCGAACCTGAGCCCCGCTCAGCCCCGCAAGGCGCGCAAGCGTGTTGGCCGCGGTATGGGTTCCGGCAAGGGCCGCTACTCGGGCCGCGGTATCAAGGGTCAGAAGTCGCGCTCGGGCTCACATGCCATGCGCGCAGGCTTCGCCGGCGGTCAGATGCCGCTCACGATGCGCATCCCGAAGCTGCGCGGTAACACGTCCAAGGACGCGATGCCGGTTGGTCCGTTCCGGACCTACACGCAGCCTGTGAACCTCCGCGACCTCGAGCGCTTCGAGGCTGGCGAGGAGGTCACACCGGAGACGCTGAAGGCGAAGGGCCTGATTCGTTCTGTCCGCAAGGACGTCAAGCTTCTTGGCGTTGGCGAACTGACGAAGAAGCTCACGATCACGGTGCACGCCGCATCGGCATCCGCGAAGGAGAAGGTCGAGGCTGCCGGTGGCACCCTGACGCTCCTCAAGGAGCCGAAGGTGAAGAAGCCGAAGCGTGACTTCCGGACCGGGCCGAAGCCCGCGGCATCGCTTGAGGACGGCGACTCTGACGTCGCTGCCGAGAGCGAAAGCGAGGACTAGAACCGTTGTCTTGGCTCGCCAATGCATGGCGGGTACCTGAGCTTCGCCGTCGTCTGATCTTTACGGCGATCGCTCTGGCGGCATACCGTCTCGGCTCGTGGCTTCCTGCCCCGGGTGTCGATTCGGCGTCGATTACGGCGTACTTCAACGGCCAGGGCGGTTCGGTGCTCGGCCTGCTGAATCTGTTCAGTGGGTCGGCGCTCTCGCGCTTCTCCGTGTTCGCGCTCGGGATCATGCCGTACGTCACGGCATCGATCATCGTGCAGCTCCTTGGTGTCGTTATTCCGACGCTCGAGCAGCTCCGTAAGGAAGGCGAAGCCGGCCAGGCGAAGATCACGCAGTACACGCGCTACCTCACGGTCGCTCTCGCGATCGCGCAGAGCACGGGCTACGCGTATCTCTTCAAGCGCCAGGGTGCGTTGAACATCGACACCGGTCGCCTCGTGCTGATCGTTGTCACGCTCACGGCTGGCACGACGCTCCTGATGTGGCTTGGCGAGATGATTACGAAGCGCGGTATCGGTAACGGCATTTCGCTGCTGATCTTCGCGTCGATCCTCACCTCGGCTCCTGCAGGCATCAACGCGTGGGTGAACGGTGGGCCGATGGAGAAGCTCTTCTTCCCGATCGTCGCGCTCGGGGTTGTCGTCGCGGTTGTCTTCGTGCAGGAAGGGCAGCGCAAGATTCCGATCCAGTACGCGAAGCGCCAGGTCGGCACCCGCATGACCGCTGGCGGGGCGACGTACCTCCCGCTGCGCGTCAACATGGCGGGCGTTATCCCGGTCATCTTCGCGGCTGCGATCATGGCCTTCCCGCCAACGATCGGTCAGTTCTTCCCGCAGACCCAGGGATGGATCAACCGCAACTTCTCGCCGTCGAACTGGTCGTACCTCGCGCTTGAGGCCGGCCTGATCATCGTCTTCACATTCTTCTACACGGCGGTGCAGTTCAACCCGGTCGATCAGGCCGATGATCTGCGCAAGTACGGCGGCTACATCCCGGGGATCCGTCCCGGTCCGCCGACCGCGCAGTACCTCGACCGTGTGTTGCATCGGCTGACGCTGCCTGGCTCGATCTATCTCGCTCTTGTCGCGGTGCTGCCATCGGTGTTCATCCGATACGGCGGCTTCTCGCAGGCGACGTCGCGTGCACTCGGCGGTACCTCGGTGCTGATCGTCGTCGGCGTTGCGCTCGACACGATGCGGCAGATGGAGTCGCAGATGATGATGCGCTCGTACGAGGGCTTCCTGCGGTGAACCTGCTTGTGCTTGGTCCGCAGGGTGCGGGCAAGGGAACGCAGGCAAAGCGCATCGCAGCGGATTACAACCTCCCGCACATTTCGACGGGTGACATGTTTCGCGCGGCGATCGCAGCGGGCACCGAGCTCGGGAAGCGTGTCGAACCGATCCTTGCGTCGGGTGAGCTTGTCCCCGACCAGCTGACCGTTGCGTTGATCCAGGATCGCTTGAGCGACCCCGATGCCGTCGGTGGGTTCATCCTCGATGGGTTCCCGCGCAACGAGGCGCAGGCGGATGCGCTCGACGAGATGCTCGCCCGCATTGGTCGCGGGCTCGATGCAATCCTCTTCTTCGACCTTCCCGACGACGTTGCGACCGAGCGAATGCTCTCGCGCGCGGCGGCTGAAGGTCGCGCCGACGACACGCCCGACGTGATCGCGCGGCGGCTCACGATCTACCACGACGAGACCGAGCCGATCGTGGAGCACTACCGGGCGACCGGGAAGCTCGTGCCGCTCCATGCCGAGCTCGGCGCTGATGAGGTCTACTCCGAAGTCCAGGACGCGCTGCAGATGGTTGAGGGTCGTTCGTGATCGTCCTCAAGTCCGCCGCCGAAATTGAGGGCATGGAGAAGGCCGGTGGTGTCGTCGCCGCGACGCTCGCAGCTCTTGAGGAGGCGCTCGAGCCGGGCATCACCATGCGCGAGCTCGATCAGATCGGCGAAGAGGTGATCCGCGCCTTCGGTGGCGTGCCGACCTCGAAGGGCTATCCGGGCACCAAGGAGTCCGGCCCGTTCCCGTCCGCGATCTGCATTTCGCCGAACGACATGATCGTGCACGGCATCCCTGGCGACTATCGCGCCCAGGAAGGCGACATCATCTCGTGTGACGTCGGCGTGACCCTCGACGGCCTGATCGCTGACTCTGCAGCGACCTTCGCGGTAGGCGAGATCTCAGCCGATGCGCAGCGTCTGCTCGACATCTGCCGTGAGTCGCTCGAGGCGGGCATCGCAGCTGCGCAGCCGGGTGCCGAGGTCGGCGATATCTCCCAGGCTGTTCAGTCGATTGTCGAAGGCGCCGGCTTCTCGGTTGTGCGTGCGCTCGTCGGCCATGGCGTCGGCCGGGCCTATCACGAGGATCCCCAAGTACCGAATTTCGTCTCGAGCTACCGCGGCCCGACGCTTCGGCCCGGCATGACGATCGCAATCGAGCCGATGATTACTGCCGCAGGACATGCCGTTCACGTGCATGATGACGGCTGGTCAATCTCCACCGACGATGGCTCCCTTGCTGCACATTTCGAGCATACGGTGGCAATTACGACCGATGGTCCGAAGGTACTGACGAGGAACGCTGGGGTCCTGGTACCATGACGACCCCGCGGCTCCCGGGCCGTGTCTTTGTGTGTGTTCGTCCGGGTTCCGTCGAGATCAACAAGTAGAGAGAGGATGGCGAGCAAGGAAGAGAAGATTGAGGTCGAAGGCGAGGTGACCGAAGCCCTGCCGAGCACGATGTTCCGTGTTCAGCTTGAGGGTGGTCACGATGTACTCGCAACGATCTCCGGCAAGATGCGAAAGCACTACATTCGCATTCTCCCCGGCGACAAGGTCAAGGTTGAGCTTTCTCCGTACGACCTGACCCGCGGCCGAATCACTTATCGCCACCGATCATGAAAGTCCGTCCTTCCGTCAAGCCCATGTGCGAGCGCTGCCGCGTGATCAAGCGTCACGGCCGCACGCTCGTCATCTGTTCGAACCCGCGCCACAAGCAGCGTCAGGGGTAGGAGACCGATGGCTCGTATTGCAGGGGTGAACCTCCCCAACCAGAAGCGGCTCGAAATCGGGCTGACCTACATTTTCGGAATCGGCCAGTCGACCGCGCGCGACATTTGCGCTGCACTCGGCCTGTCGGTTGATACGAAGGTGCGTGACCTCACCGAAGACGAGGTCACCAAGCTTCGCGACCACATTGATGCGCAGTACCAGGTCGAGGGTGACCTCCGCCGCGAGCGCACGCAGGCAATCAAGCGTCTGTCGGAGATCGGCGCGTACCGCGGCCTCCGTCATCGCCGTGGCCTGCCGGTGAACGGTCAGCGCACAAAGACCAATGCTCGGACTCGTAAGGGCCCGAAGAAGACTGTCGGACGCGGAAAGAAGGGCAAGTAATGGCACCTCCCCGCAAGCAGGCCGCGACCCGCGGTCGCGCCCGTCGGCGCGCTCGCAAGAACATCGCGATCGGCCAGGCGCACATCAAGACATCGTTCAACAACACGATCGTTGCGCTCACCGATCCCGAGGGCAACGTCATCGTGTGGGAGTCGGCCGGTTCGGCTGGCTTCAAGGGCTCGCGCAAGTCAACGCCGTTCGCCGCGCAGGTCACGGCCGATGCTGCAGCGCGCAAGGGCATGGAGCATGGTCTCCAGAAGGTCGAAGTCTTCGTGAAGGGGCCGGGCTCGGGTCGCGAGACCGCCGTCCGTTCACTCCAGGCGGCCGGCCTCGAGATTCTTGGCGTCAAGGACGTCTCCCCGCAGGCGCATAACGGCGTCCGCCAGAAGAAGCGGAGGCGCGTCTAATGGCTCGCGATCGAGGCCCCAAGTGCAAGCAGTGCCGTCGCGAAGGCTTGAAGCTCTTCCTCAAGGGTGAGCGCTGCCTGACCGAGAAGTGCGCGATCGAGCGCCGCAGCTATCCGCCGGGCGAGCATGGCCGCGGCCGGATCAAGCAGTCCGAGTACCTGCTGCAGCTGCGTGAGAAGCAGAAGGCACGCCGCTACTACGGTCTTCTTGAAACACAGTTCCGCAACACGTACGAGAAGGCTTCTCGTCAGGGTGGCGTGACGGGTGAGAACCTGCTGCGCCTCCTCGAGACCCGTCTCGACAACGTCGTCTACCGGCTCGGCTTCGCCGCATCCCGCGCGCAGGCCCGTCAGCTCGTCCGCCACGGCCACTTCTCGGTCAACGGACGCCGCGTCAACATTCCAAGCTTCGGTGTGAAGCCGGAAGACGTGGTCACGCTCAAGGGCAGCTCCGCCGCCGAGCAGGTCATTCGCGATGCAACAGATCTCACGGCTTCCGTGGCGCCCTGGCTTCAGGCCGACCACGAGGGTCTCACGGGCAAGGTCCTCAAGTGGCCAGAGCGCGCAGAGATCGATACGCCGGTTCAGGAACAGCTGATCGTCGAGCTCTACTCCAAGTAGCTCGACCAGAAGAAAGGGCACAATGGCACGCACTACTGCGTCGGACTTCCAGACTCCGAAGATCATCCACGAGGAGGTCAAGGAGCATCGTGGGGTCTTCGCGATCGAACCGCTCGACCGCGGCTTCGGTCACACGTTCGGCAACTCGCTGCGCCGCGTGCTGCTCTCCTCGTTGGAGGGCGCTGCGGTCACCTCGGTGAAGATCGAGGGCGTCGCGCACGAGTTCACCACCCTGCCGGGCGTCCGCGAAGACGTCACCGACATCATCCTCAACCTCAAGCAGCTCGTCTGCATCCTGCACGGCGAGTCGCCCGAAGTTGAAGTGCGTCTCACCGGCAAGGGTGAGGGCACGCTGACGGCTGCCGACATCGAGGCGCCCGCCGATCTCGAGATCCTCAACCCGGAGCTCGAAGTCGCGAACCTCTCGTCGAAGGGCCGCCTTGAGATCACGCTCACGATCGGTCGTGGCCGCGGCTACATGCCGGCCGAAGGCAACCGTGGTCAGGCGCACACGATCGGTGTTATCCCGGTCGACTCGATGTTCTCACCGATTACTCGCGTCTCGTACGACGTCGAGGCAGCCCGTGTCGGTCAGCGCACCGACTACGACAAGCTCATCCTTGACGTGACGACGAACGGCTCGATCGATCCGAAGGAAGCGATCGCTCGCGGTGCCGAGATCCTCATCCGTCAGCTCGCGATCTTCACTGACATTGAGAAGATCGAAGGCTTTGGTGCCGAGGCTCCTGCCGCTGACGGTGCGCCGTCGGCCGAGGTTTCGCTCGCCCACGGCATGGAGAACTTCCCGATCGAGGAGCTCGAGCTTGGTGTTCGCTCGTACAACTGCCTCAAGCGCGTTGGCATCGAGACCATCGGTGACCTCGTCGTGAAGTCGGAGAACGAGCTTGCAGCGATCCCGAACTTCGGCAAGAAGTCGATCGAAGAGGTCAAGGAGACGCTCGCCCAGCACGGCCTGCGTCTTCGTGGCGACAACGGCGGGTCGGAGGCTTAATCTCCCATGCGGCACGCGCGCACAGGTAAGAAGCTCGGCCGCGACTCGGCCCACCGCAAGGCGCTCTACTCGAACCTTGCCGGTCAGCTGATCGAGCACGGGCGGATCAAGACCACGATCACGAAGGCGAAGGCTGTGAAGCCGATCGCTGAGCAGATGATCACACTCGGCCGGCGCGGTGACATTCACGCGCGCCGCCAGGCGGTTGCGTTCCTGCGCTCGAAGGACGTCGTCCACAAGCTGTTCGCCGAGGTCGCCCCGCGCTTCGCGGATCGCCCGGGTGGCTACTCGCGGATCATCAAGCTTGGCCCGCGCTATGGGGACGCCGCCGAGATGGTCTACCTCGAGCTGGTTGATGGTTACGTCGTCTTCAAGACGAAGGTGAAGCCGGAAGTCGAAGAGACTGCCGCTGCTGCGCCTGCCGTCGAGGAGACCGACGCTTCAGCCGAGGCCGAGACGGCCGACGCGGAAGCGGCTGCTGCCGTCGAAACGGACGTTGCTGACGAGGCTGTCGCCGATGATGCACCGGCCCTTGAAGCCGAGGCTGACGCTGAGGGTGCCGAAGCTGAAGCGGCCGACGGCGACGCCGCCGCTCCGTCTGCCTAGCCCTTCTCTGAACGGATTGATCTGTCTGAGCGGCGACCAACTGGTCGCCGCTCTGCTTTTGGGGCAACGCAGCGAAGATGATGGCTATGAGTGACAGTTCACCCGGCGCCCATCTGAAGCTGACGATCGCCTACGACGGGACGGCATTTCGCGGCTGGGCACGACAGCCGGGTAGGCGCACGATCGAAGGTGAGGTGCGTGCCGCCCTCGAGAAGATCTACCGTCGCTACGACCACATCGTCGTGGCCGGGCGCACAGACACGGGCGTGCACGCGTACGCGAATGTGATCTCCCTCGACACGTGGGGTGGGCCCAGCGTCGATCGGGCTGCTGAGGCGCTCAACACGGTGCTGCCTCCGGACATCGCAATCGTTCGGGCTGATGCGGTCGACCCGTCGTTCCACGCCCGGTTCTCGGCAACGGCGCGTTCGTATCGGTACCGGATCTTGCGCCGTCGTGAACGTTCGCCGTTCGAGGTACATCGGGCCTATTGGCATCCCAAGCGGCTTGAGCTGCAGAAGCTCCAGACCTCAGCGGCGATCTTGGTTGGCCGGCACGACTTCCGGGCGTTCACCCCGTCGGTGACGCAGCACCGGGTCTTTCAGCGGGTGATCCGGGAGGCGCGCTGGGTTGAAGAAGGGGATGTGCTGGTATTTGAGGTGACCGCCGATTCGTTCTTGCGGCACATGGTGCGTACGCTCGTCGGGACGATGCTCGAGTGCGAGCCCGACGCAATCGTCGATCTCTTGCAAGGGGCGCCGCGTGCTAAGGCGGGCGTGACTGCGCCGCCGGGCGGCCTGTACTTGACGCGTGTCACCTACGGGGCGGACGGCGATCGGTGAGAGCCGCGCCCCGGGCTACGATCGCCCGGTGCGCTTCCCGTACGTCCTCTTCGACTTCGACGGCACTGTCGTTGACTCTGGCCCGATCATCTTGGCGTCGATGAAGTACGCGACGTCAACGATCCTGGGACGAGACATTCCCGACGCCGAACTGATGGCCTCGGTGGGTGGGCCCGGGTTGGAAGCGCAGATGGAGACCTTCGGGCCGGGGCGGGTCGCTGAACTCGTGGCCGCCTATCGCGCGCACAACGAGCCGCTGCATGCCGAGCTTGTGTCGTTTGCGGGCGTAACGGACGTCCTCGCAGAGTTCGTTCGCGAGGGACGGCGCCTCGGCGTGGTTTCGGCGAAACGGCATGCCACGGTCATGCTCGGCTTTGCCGCGGTGCCCGTCGGCCAGTATTTCGACGTCGTGGTTGGGGGCGACGAGGTTCCTCGCCAGAAGCCCGCTCCTGATGGTCTGTTGCTCGCGCTTGAACGCCTCGGCGCGTCGCCCCACGAAGCGGCGTATGTCGGTGATTCGCCGTTCGACATGGAGGCGGCACGGTCGGCGGGGCTGTACGCCGTTGGCGTCGCGTGGGGCGGGATCCACGACGGGTCCGCGTTGACCGCGGCCGACGTCGTCGTCGGCGAGCCGAGCGAGCTCCTGGCGGTTCTATGAGCGGTTGGGCTGAGCGGGCCGTGGAGCTGCGCGAGCTGCTCACTCGGTGGAGCGCCGAGTACCACACACTCGATAGCCCGTCCGTCGACGATGCGACGTACGACCGCCACTACGACGAACTCGCGGCGCTTGAGGCCGAGCATCCCGAGCTCATCACGCCCGACTCCCCGACGCAGCGCGTCGGCTCTACACCGTCGGAGAAGTTCACGAAGGTCGACCACGTCGCCCCGATGGGTTCGCTGGAGAAGGTCACGACCGACGAAGCCTTGTTCAAGTGGGCGGAGGATGCGGCGAAGCGGCTTGAGGTTGAGCCCGCAGCGCTCACCTACGTCCTCGAGCCGAAGATCGACGGGTCGGCAATCTCGCTGATCTACGAGAACGGTGTGCTGATCCGTGGCGCGACACGTGG
>CAIWTI010000213.1 GCA_903915545.1 uncultured Actinomycetes bacterium
TCGCCGACGCGCCACTGACCCCAGCACCCGCGCCTGCCGAGGTCGTTGCTCCCGCAGCGCCCGTCATCGACGATTGGGGTCTCGCACCCGATCCCGAACCTGCCTTCGCGCCCGCCCCGGCTGTCGGTGGCCTTGTCCTCGGTGAGGTGGGAAGCAGCGGGGGCTACGCGCAGATCGCCGACTCGTTGATTCGACAATCGAAGATCCTCCCGTTTCAGACGGTGATGCTCGCGGGCGATCCTGATGGAGCAATTACGGCGGGCATTGCGCACACGCTTGCCGAGCGCGGCGAGATGACGATCTGGGTGCGCTCTGCGGACGCCGACCCGGCCGAGCTCGCGCGTCTTTCGGCGCGGTGCTCCTTTGTCTTGGTTGCCGAACCACGCTTTGATTCGGAACTCACGAACGCCGTCGATGCGATCGTGGCCGTTACCGATGGCAACGGGACGCCGGGCCTCGACGAGCTCGTCGCCCGTAGCGGTATCCGTGTTTTGGGTTCGGTTGTGGCTCGCCCCGTCGGGAAGGCCTAGCTACGCGCGGATTTGCGGCAACGACGGCGCTCGTTGCGCTCGCTGCGGGGGCGGCAGGTGCGGCCGCCGCCGCCGGAACGCTGGTCCCAAACGACACTGCAGCCGTAATTGCGCTCGCTCTGGCGGCGCTGATTGCTGCCACCCGCCCGGCATTTGCGGCGGGCATTCCCGCTGCAGCGGCACCGCTCGCGGTGGCGTGGCCCCACGCAGCTCCGGCGATTGGCGCGGTCGCCTTGGCCTCGGCGCTCGTCCATACGCGAAAGCTTGCGCGTCCTGCTCTCCCGCTTGTTGTCGGCCTCGTGTTCGCCGCATGGATCGCGCACACAGGCGACGGCAGTTTGATCCGGGCGGCCGCTGCTTGCATCGCCATCGCGGGGGCAGCAACGCTCTGCGTGCGCACCGAGCGTGACGTCCGTACGGCGGCGCGCGCGTTCGCAGCCTCGGCTGCCGGTGTCGCCCTGGTCGCCGGCTTGGTCGGAACCACGGGCGTCCGGGCCGACCTGATTGCCGTCACGGCCGCCGCAGGGCTTGCCGCAGCGTCGGGTTCGGGACTCCGTTGGGTCGCTGCCGCCGACCTTGCAGGCATCTTGGTGCTGCCGTCTCCCGTTGGTCTTGTGGCGGCGGGAGTCGCCGTGGCAGCACTGATTGCCGTCGAGACCCTGACGGTCGCCGACGGTGCCGCCGCCGCGGTGGCAGCCGGTTTGGCATGGGTGCTCGGCGCGCCGATCTCCTCTGGCGTGCTTCCTCATGGCTTGTGGACGACGGTCAGCGGGTATGCCGACACCTATCACCGGCTCGGAACGGCCGGCCTCGTGCTCTTCGCCTTGCTGCTCGTGGCGATTGCGATCACGCTCCCGCGACGGCAGCTGCCAACGGTTCTCGCCGTCGCTGCGGGAACGGCGCTGGCTCCGTTTGAGGCGACCGCGCCGCTGTGGCTGCTCGCGGGTCTCGCGGCGCCAATTCGCCGGGCGACCGCCGCGAACGCCGTGGCGTCGACGGCTGTTGATGAGGGCTGGCTCCGCGACCTCGAAGACGACCTGCGCGACCTTGAGGGTGAGATCGAGAACAAGCGTCGGGGGCTTGAGGCGGAAGAGGAGCGGCTGCGTCGGCGGCGCGCCGCGCTTGACGAGCGGGAGCAGGAGATCGCCCGTCGCGAACGCAGCGCGATTGAAGTCCGTGCTCCTGAGCCAACGCCACCGCCGCTTCCCCGTGGCGAAGATCCGGAAGAGCAGGAGCGCCGCCGCAAGCTTGAGGAGCGCGAGCAGGAGCTTGAAGCGCGGCTCGCGGCGCTCGATGACGGAACCCGTTCGTTCGATGTCCGAACCCGCGAGCTTGAGGCGCGAATCAAAGCCGTCGACGCGTCGGCTCGGGCGCTCGAGGAGCGCGAGCGTGTCCTTAACGAACGTGAGCTTGGGCAGGACATCAAGCAGCGGAAGTTTTCCGATGCGGTCGATGATTTCGAGCGTCGCACGGGCGAGTAGCAGGCGGCGATCGAGGCGCGCGAGCGCGCACTCGAACAGCACGAGCGCACGATCAGCGAAGCACTCGACGCGCGTGAGCGCACGCTCACTGACCGCGAGAACGCAATTGAGTCCCGGCTTGAGCAGGGGTTCAACGAGGCGTACGCGGCGCAGGAGGCCGAGGTCA
>CAIWTI010000214.1 GCA_903915545.1 uncultured Actinomycetes bacterium
TGCCGCGTCAAACGCTGCGACGACCTCGTTCACCGTTTCGGTGAACGACACGACGGCGCCGACGCTCACGGTGAAGGATGTGGCGGCGGTTGCCGACGATCGCACCGGTACGCACGTGTCGTTCGCGCCGACGGCAGCGGACGACGTGTCGCCAACATCGCCTGCAGTGACGTGTGCGCCTGCGAGCGGGTCGCTGTTTGCGGTCGGCACGACGACCGTTACGTGCCAGGCAACCGATGATGCAGGCAACGCGGGTTCGGCGAAGTTCAACGTCGTTGTGAGTCAGCCGGTCTTGACGGGCGACTTCACGATCAACTCGAGTCCGCTCCAGTACGGCGTCGGCTACCTCGTCACCCTGAAGTCGCTTCCGGCTGGCGTCACAGGCACAGCGGTGTTGAGCGCCGGCGGGGCAGCGGTCTGCACGATCAGCTTTAGCGCAGGGTCTGCAAACTGCCCGTCGCCGGTCGCCTCTCTGCTCGGGAGCGGGGTCGTCTTTACCGCTGTGTTCAGCGCGAGCGGCTGGGACTCGGTGACCGTTCAGCACTCGGCTTCGGTCGTGGCCGGCACACCGAAGATCGTCGTTACGGCACCGCCAGCCGATGTCTCGGTCACCGTCGGCTCCAGCGTTTCGCTGTCTGCGAGCGTCACCGCTGCGTCAGGGCCAATCGACGGCGGCTCTGTGGTCTTCACGTTCGGGGGTGCCGTCGCGTGCACCGCCGACGTTAAGGCAGGGGTTGCGAGCTGTAGTGCGACGCCACCTGGAGTGGGCGGGTACCCGGTCGATGCGACGTTCAGCGGTACCTCGACGTGGGCATCGGTTCATGCCTCGGGATCGGTTGTGACGGCCGTTCAGGCGCCAGTGACGACGGCGGTTGGCACAACAACGATTGCGACGACGACCGGCGCGACGCCGACCACCACGACGAGCACGACGACTTCGACAGACACGGGCGCGACCACCACTGACGCCACGCCCACGGTGAGTACGACGACGACGGATCTGACGTCGACCGACACGTTGACGGATACCGATACGAGTGCGACAACGACCGACGCGACGACCACCGTCGATGCTCCCGCCGGCGACGTCGACGTTGAGTTCAGCGTGCGGGGGACGACGATCGACGGGACAGTCGTGGTCATTCATGCAAAGCGGCTGAAGTCGGGGACGGTCGTGTTCGTTGTTGCCCACTCGACGCCAGTAACGATTGCGACGGCAACGGTAGGGGCCGACGGCTCGGTCGACATCTCGGCGTCGCTTCCGGCGAGCCTTGATCCGGGCGGGCATCACCTCATCGTCAACGGCACGCTCGAAGATGGCCGGCGTTTCGTCCGCGACCGTCCGTTCTCCGTGACCGCCGACCACATGCTCGGCAAGGTCGGAGCGATTCCGAAGGGGATCTTGGCCACGCTTCCGGTGTATGTGACGGCGCACCATGTCGCCGCCACGCTCGCTGCAACCACCGCGGCGGTGGGCGCTGTGGGCGCGATCGGTGCCGCGCTGGGGTCGGGCGTGATGGGCGGGGCTGTCGGCGGCGGCGGCGCTGGTGGGTCGGCAGGACGGCGACGCTCCGTCGGCTACGGGAGCGGCGGGGCGGCTGCTGCTGGTAGCGCTGGTGGAGGCAACTCACCCGATACGTCAGGGCTTGTTGGGATCGAGACCGAGCGCGTAGGGGAGGTTTCGCTCGAGGATCACCTCGGCGACCGTTCGTGGACATGGCGGTGGCCGTGGACAGCGGTTGTCGACCACGCGAGTGCAACCTGGCCGACCTGGCTCGCCCGTTTCTCACCCATGCTCGCTCGCGTCGCGGTCGACGGTGATTACCTCCGCGCGATGCTCGGCAGCGCCTGGACGCTCCTCCTGGTGCCGGCGATCGCACTCGGCGTGGTGGCGGCACACAGCACAGGCGGTGCTGCTGTACCTCCGAGCGTGGGGCTCTTTGCTGCGATTCTGGCGCTGAGCGTCTTCGACTCACTTATCGGTCTTGCCGCCTCCCTTGCGTTTCTTGCGTACGTCGCGCTCGCGGGTGGTGTGCAGAACGCCGCCTGTGTGCGCGAGTTGATGGCGATCGCCCTTGTGTGGTTTTCGCTCCCGCTTGGCGCGGCGGCGGCCCGGCCGCTCCGTCGTCGCTTGCATCTCCACCTGGATGGGATCTGGGAGCGCGGGGCCGACGTTGTAATCGGCGCACTGTTTGCTGCATGGATCATCTCGCAGATGTCGGGCGCGCTCTCAGGCCTCATCGGGTTTGAGACGCCCGTTGCACACGCGGGCTACAGGCTTGCGCTCTGGGCGATGGTGTGTGTCGCAGCGCGCGTCGTCTTCGAGACGATCGTGGTGCACGCGTACCCGGGCCGTCTCGCTCGGGTGGGCGCTGAGACCAGTGTTGACGTGGCGCGGCTACAGCCACTCGTATCGCAGGCAACGTCGATCGCGGTATTCATCTTCTTCGCGATCCCGTACATGGGAAACAGCCTCGCGCTCTACGTCGGCACAGTGATCTGCTTCTCACCGCTGATCCTCGAACGTGTACACGAGCGGCTGCCGAAAAGCTCACGCATCGCCAAGGTGATCCCTCAGGGTCTTGCGAAGTGGGCCTACATCATCTTTAGCGGAATCGTTGCCGGGAAACTGCTGTCCCGCTGGGTCACTGATCCAGCGGAGGCAATTCGAATGGGCTTCCTGTTGCTGCCACTGCCCCTCATTGCGATCGCTGTCCTTGAGTACTTCGCGGCTGAGGACGAGGAGGGCGATGCGCCTACCGCGAGCCGCACCACCGGGTGGATGTGGCGCCTCACCGGAACGGCTGTGCTCGTCGCATGTGTCTATGCGACGGTTGCTGGCGTGTAGCCCTACTTCTCGCGGCGGAGCACGTCGAGCACGTGCCCGACCTTCGAGATCGCCAGGCGCTCAAGATCAAGGGCGCCGTCGGTGTCACGCTTCGCGATTTTCGCCTGCGCCTGCCGGTTGAGGTCGATTGCCTCCTTCAGTTCCGCGCGGAGCCGCTTCAAGCCATGTCCTGGAACATGGGCGGCCGTTCCGAGGATTCCGTCGATCGTCGCGGCCTCGTAGCGTGAGATGGTGATCTGTCCTTCACGCAGGTCGCGGCAGACGTAACCGAGGATCTCCATCGCTCGCGTCGTGCGATACCGCATGAGCGTCTGCGGCTGAAGTGCTGGTCGGAGTGCCCCTGCGTTGGTGGGGCGCGCCTCGGCGCTCGCCGCGAAGGCACACGTGGTGACTGCAGCCGCCAGTCCGACAGCTAGACTGGACCGCCTTCCCGTACGTACAGTTAGGCGCCTGCCCACGCATCGAACGTACCACTCAGCTGGTTCGATTGCATAGGTAGCATCCCGAATGTCCTGGTCATCGCTTGTTGTTTCGGCGAGATTCAGATTCCTGGCTATACTTCCTCGCCGCTTTGACTACTCACGAAATCATGCAGCTTGAACCCGGCGTCTGGGTCGAAGGACCCGACGGCGAACTCGTCCCCGACTACGGGTCGACCTTCCCTGAAATCAATGAGGGTGAGGTTGTCCACGGGACAGTCGTTCGTGTCGACAAGGACGAGGTGCTCGTCGACATCGGTTACAAGTCCGAGGGAGTCATCCCGGTCTCCGAGCTTTCGATCCGCCGCTCGGTCAACCCTGCCGATGAAGTGTCTCTCGGCGATGAGATTGACGCGCTCGTCCTCACGAAGGAGGACGCTGAGGGTCGCCTGATCCTCTCCAAGAAGCGCGCCCGGTTCGAACTTGCGTGGAAGAACATCGAGCGCGCCTCTGAGTCGGGCGAGCCGGTTATCGGCCGCGTCATCGAAGTCGTCAAGGGCGGGCTCATTCTCGACCTCGGCGTTCGCGGCTTCCTGCCCGCATCGCTTGTCGACATCCGCCGCGTGCAGGATCTCGACGAGTTCTTGGCACAGGAGCTGCGCTGCAAGGTCATCGAGCTCAACCGCTCACGCAACAACGTCGTCCTTTCACGGCGCGCCGTGCTCGAAGAAGAGCGCAAGGAGCAGCGCCAGCAGATTCTCGACCGTCTCCAGCCGGGTGACGTCGTCGAAGGTCAGATCTCCAACA
>CAIWTI010000215.1 GCA_903915545.1 uncultured Actinomycetes bacterium
GCCGGCCAGAGCTGCATCTCGGTGCAGCGGATCTACGTTGAACGCCCCATCCTTGATGACTTCCTCGCGTCGTTCGTTCCAAAGGTTGACGCACTCATCGTGGGCGACCCTCTCGATCCGGCAACGGACGTCGGTCCCGTCATCGACGCCGGAAATCGTGAGCGATTGCTCGAGTGGATCGCCGAAGCGCACGCTGCGGGAGCGACGATTGCCGCTGGCGGAGACGTGGTTGACGGCTGCATCAGACCGACAGTGGTCGTTGGGGGTCCCACCGCACTCAAAGTGAGCTGCGAGGAGGCGTTCGGCCCGATCGCGGTCGTGCATCCCTACGACACATTCGACGAGGCGATCGATGCTGCGAACGGCACAGCTTTCGGACTTCAAGCTGGCATCTTCACGCCGTCGCTTGAGCGAGCGCTTGAGGCAGCGCGACGGCTCGAATTCGGTGGCGTCACGGTCAACGAGACGCCCACCTTTCGAACGGACCAAATGCCGTACGGCGGCATCAAGGACTCGGGGAACACCAAAGAGGGGCCAGCCTGGACGGTCGAGGCGATGACCGAAGAACGACTTGTGATCGTGAGTCTGTAATGCGCTTCGTCGCGTGTAGCGGAGTTGACGACAGGGCAGGGCTGCTTGTCGGCTGACGTCGACGTTCGCGGGATCACGAAGGCGTACGGCGACGTTCTCGCGGTCGACGGCGTCGACCTGACGGTTCCCGACGGCAGCTTCTTCACCCTGCTCGGCCCGTCAGGCTCGGGCAAGACGACGACGTTGCGCGTAATCGCCGGCTTCGAACGTCCCGACTCGGGCACCGTCACCCTCGGCGGCACAGACATCACGTTCGCTCCGCCCTACGCGCGCGACGTCAACACGGTGTTCCAGGATTACGCGCTCTTTCCACACATGACCGTCGCCGAGAACGTTGGCTACGGCCTGCGGGTGAAAGGGGTCGCGCGCGGTGAGCGAGAGGCAGCGGTGAAGGACGTGCTCGCGACCGTCGGCCTGGCCGATTACGGGGCGCGCAAACCCGTGCAGCTCTCTGGCGGACAGCGCCAACGGGTCGCGCTTGCCCGGTCGATTGTCAACCGGCCCAAGGTGCTGCTCCTCGACGAGCCGCTCGGGGCGCTTGACCTCAAACTCCGCCAGCAGATGCAGACCTTCCTGAAGTCGCTGCAGCGCGACCTCGGCATGACGTTCGTGTACGTCACGCACGACCAGGAGGAGGCGCTCACGATGAGCGACCAGGTCGCGGTCTTCAACAACGGAAAGATCGAACAGATCGGCCCTCCAAAGGAGATCTACGAGCGACCGCGTACCGAGTTCGTTGCCGACTTTGTCGGCACCACCAACCTGCTCGAGCGAGCTGGACGTCGCTACAGCGTCCGGCCCGAGCGGATCGAGTTTGCAGAAGAAGGAGAGCCGGGAACGATCGACGATGTCATTTTCGTTGGTGCGTTCACGCGATATCTCGTCGCCACCGATCGGGGTGAGCGGCTCACGGTCGTTGAACAAAACGACGGTGCCCGGCTTGAGCCGGGAGCCCGGGTCTACCTCGCGTGGGGCGAGGACGACGCGGTTCCGATGATCGGATCACGACAGGAACAACAGGAGGGATGATGAGCAAGCGCAGTTGGGCGGTGCTCGCCGCGATTGCGGTCGGGCTCATGCTGCCAGCGGCCGGTGTCTCGAAGAGCACGGGTGGCACGCTGAACATGATTGCCTGGGAGGGGTACACCCAGCCGCAGTGGGTCACCCCCTTCGAGAAGCAGAGCGGCTGCACGGTGCACGCGAAGTACGCGGGCTCCTCAGACGAGATGGTCACGCTGATGCGGTCCGGCGGCGGCGGCCAGTACGACATGGTTTCGGCATCGGGAGACGCGAGTCTCCGATTGATCTACGGCGGCGACGTGCAGGCGATCGATCCGACGAAGATCCCGGACTACAAGAACTTCACGAAGACGTTCCAGTCGCCCCCGAACAACACGATCGGCGGGAAGCACTACGGCCTGTCACTCCAGTGGGGGCCAAACACGCTGCTCTACAACACGAAGAAGGTCTCACCCGCACCGACCTCGTGGGCTGCGATCTATGACTCGAAGTACAAGGGCGAGGTCACTGTCCCGGACAATCCGATCCAGATTGCGGATGCAGCGCTGTACTTGATGCGGACACAGCCGGCGCTGGGCATCAAGGATCCGTACGAGCTCAATCAGTCGCAGTTCGATGCAGCGATCACGCTCCTCAAGGGGCAGAAGTCGCTGATCAAGAAGTACTGGGCGCTTGCGTCAGACGAGATCGATCTCTTCAAGAACGGCGATGCCGTGATCGGCGCCTCGTGGCCGTACCAGACAAACACGCTGAAGGCCGCCGGTGCGCCCGTCGCCGACGTTGTGCCGAAGGAGGGCGCAACCGGCTGGCTCGATACCTGGATGGTCTCCAAGAAGACGAAGAACCTCGCGTGCGCCTACAAGTGGCTCTCGTGGATCTCAACGCCGAAGGTGCAGGCCCAGCAGGCGATCTACTTCGGTGAGACCCCGGTCAACAAGTTCGCGTGCGCACAGATGGACAAGCTCGAGCTTGGGTCGTGCGCGAAGTACCACGCCGATGCAGCGGAGTCGTACTTCAAGAACATCTACTTCTGGAAGACGCCGATTGCCGCTTGTGGCA
>CAIWTI010000216.1 GCA_903915545.1 uncultured Actinomycetes bacterium
CGCACTGCCGGGTGCGTAAGCGGCCTGGCGCATCGCCATGAAGTTCCCCGATGCAACGGCTTCGCGGTAGGCGCTGAAGTCGTCGCCTTCGAAAGCAACCCATTCTTCGTTCTCGATCTTGTCGGGAAGCTCTTGAAGGACGTCCACTTGGTTCCGGCGGAGATACACGGGTGCCACGGTTGAGCGGAAACGGGCAGCACCGATGAAGCCGTGACTCGCGTCGACGTTGGCGGCGACTTGTGGCTGGACGTGGTGTACGAGGTTACGGAACTCCTCGATGCGGTTCTCCATCGGAGTCCCAGTGAGGAACAGCGTTCGATCGGCGTGGCGAATCCACTTCCTCACAGCCTGCGTCCGCTGCGCTGCTGGGTTCTTGACGTAGTGAGCCTCATCGACGACCAACATGGCAATCTCGACTCCGCCGGGCTTCGAGAGAGTCTTGAGCGAGTCGAACGTTGTCACGCCGACCCCACCCTTACGCGCCCAGTGCCTGACGTTGAGGTCGCGCTCCGATCCGTGAAGGCGGAACGCCTCAAGGTCCGAGTGGCGCCCTGTCTCGTGAATCCAGTTGACGAGTACGCTCGCGGGCGACACGACCAGGAAATGCGTCGCCCCATTCGCGGAGAGATGACACATCGCTGATAGAGCCTCGATGGTCTTCCCGAGGCCCATCTCGTCACCGATAATCGCCTTTCGCTGGGCTAGTGCAAACTTCGCACCGAATGCCTGGTAGCCGCGTAAGGACACGTTGAGCAGCGAGGTGTCCAATGGGTGTTCGTGAACCGTGCGCGCGATCTCGTCGGGAACGAACCCCTGGCTTGCGTTCTCATCGAGCGCCTGCCCGCCGATCTTGATCAACAGTCCGTTGAACCTGGCTGTGCTCTTTTCGAACTCGCTCCATACCGCCTTATCCGACTTCTTTGGAGCCGCCGCGATCTCGCCCGCGACTTGGTCGAGACGAGACCGCCACGAGTCGGCCTCTGGCGATTGCAAGAACGCATGAAGCTCGCCGAGCGCTTCTCTTGCGGACGCGCGCGTCTGACCGCTGCAAAACATCATCCGTAGGCGGCTGGTAGTTCGATCAGCGCGTCGGACAACATCGTCGATGTAGAGGACGAGTCCGCGGACCTCGTCCTCGACCGGCGCCACGGCCGCCTCTATTGCGTCGTACCCTGAGAGAGCCTTGAGCAGCGCAGCGTGATCCTTCGGTTTCTTGTCGAGATCGAAACGGACCTGGCTGCTCTCGGCGAGCGCGCGTTCCAGTTGCCGCGCCGCGCCGATGACTTGCATAATCGACTGCTCTCCGACACCGCTGATTCGATAGAGCTTCGCGGCGCCCGCGTCTAAGACGGAGGCGACCGTTCGGTAACCGGCGCTTTCGATCGACTTGAACCGGACGCGGCCTTCGGTGGTCTCACGGAGACGGGCTAGCGGGATCGACTCGAGCTGTTGCCGAACGAAATTGTCCCGCGCGACCTCAAACGCCCTTCGCGCCTCTCCCCGAGCCTGGTCAGACTGATCGAGTGGCTCCGCACCCGCACGTCTTAGTTGGCGAGCACCGCCGATGATCGCCCGAGGCAACATTCCACCGGGTGCCGCCACGGCGTTA
>CAIWTI010000217.1 GCA_903915545.1 uncultured Actinomycetes bacterium
CGAGAGATAGATCGCGAGTACCGCGTAATCCCATGGACGCACGTCGCCTGTCCCATGCCAGAGGTGGTGTTGGAGCCACACCGTTGGAACGGTCCCGAAGAAGAGAAACTTGTCGACATCAAGCTGCGGCGTGATGTGCGCCGGAAAGAGGAGTCCGTCGGCGAACCCGCGCAGGACGCCGTAGAGCAGCAGCAGCACTGCGAAGGGCGCCCACCCCGAGACGAACCGCGGAAGGCGGCGCGGCGTCGCGAGCGCGAACGACAGCACACCGAGCGTTGCCCACACGATTCCCCGCCGGCCGCCAAGCGGAGCCCCCTCGACAGCCCAGTCCGCAGAGAGCGCCGACACGAAGACGAGCGGCCACAGCAGGTGCAAGAGTTGACGCGAACGGCGTGGGCGAATCTCTCCCTCCATCGGCGGCATCGTGACATGTCGAGGCCTGCTTGCGCACGGAGGGAAGGCGTGTGAGTTTTCGGGACGCGGCAGGACTCCCCCCACAGGCGCGGTATCGAGACGTTTGAAGTGCTGAACACGCCCGATCCATCCACTCGCGGCTTTGCGGCGCGACTCCAAAGCCCAATCTGGGTCGTGAGCCTTGCCCTGCTTGTGGCTGCGCTTGGCGCGGCCGTCGCGATTGCAATCGCCGGGACCCCGCGCTCAAACACGGGCACGACGTTCGTCGCCGCAACTATTCCGGCACAGACGAGCACACCAGTGACGGACACAACGGCGGTCGTGCCGACCCCCACACCGACGGAGCCTGCGACGACAGCGGCGCAAACAACAACCGCGGCGCTCACGGTCGAGAGTCCACCCACCGACACAACGCCTGTCACAACCGTGTCGATACCGATCACGACCGCGCCGGTGGCTACCGCACCCGCGACCACCGCTGCGGCGACCACGACCACGTCCGCCCCAACCGTGAGCGGATGGCCCGCGGGCACGCACGGGTGGACGGTTGTGCTCGGCTCGTATCCGGCAGGCAGCGGCAGCACGGCTGCAGAGGCCGTCGCCGCGCGCGCGCATGCTGCGGGGCTCTCCAACACGGGCGTTCTCGTCTCCGACGACTTCTCAAGCCTCCGAGCCGGCTACCTCGTGGCATTTGCGGGCATCTATGCCTCGTCCGATGCTGCCGCGAACGCCGTCAGTGCTGCCCAGGCCGCAGGGTTCTCGAGTGCCTACTCGCGCGAGATCACGCCTGCCTAGGCCGATTCGCGGGAAAACCGAAACAATTTCTTCAAGAGCCGTCGCTATTCTGCACCCACGGAAGCGGTGGAGGACGTCGCACTCTTAGACAACGGTCGCAGTTGTCGACGGAAATTCCGTTGGTACCGGCAAAAAGCCGGATGATAGAGTCGGACCTAAGACGCGAGCGGCGTGGGAAACGCACCGTGTCTTGCCCGACAGGAGTACACCACCGCCTTTGCCCAGGCGGTTGGTTCCGCAGCAGCATTACGCCCCCAGCCAGCACAACCAGGGAGAAGAGCCGACTAGCCATGGATGAGCGGACTCTGCAGATTCAGCACTCGCTGTACCAGTACTCACGTGCGATCTATCGCACGATCAAGGAATTGATTGATCCCTATGTGGATCACTCGACGCAGCTCACGTACCGTCGCGATGTGCTGAACGCATGCGAGAGCACGATGGAGCGCCTCGCAACCGATCCGCAGTACTTCTCCAAGCCTGATCGCGCGCTCTTTGGCGAGATCCGCCGCTACTTCCCGATCACCGTGCAGGCCCAGGTTTCATGGGCAGTGAGCCACGGCGTGAACGCGGCAATCACGTTTATCGAGGAGCAGATCGAGTCGGGTGCCTTCGACGGTGGCCTTGCTCATTGCCATGCGACAACCCGTAAGGGCAAGCCGTGCCAGCGCACGCCACTGCCGGATCGGGACTATTGCCCGTCGCATCAGCACCTCGAGCGCTCGCGCGTCGCGGCCTAAGGCCCGCGTTTCGGCCTTTCGCCGCCTCTCGCGGCCTCGATCACAACTGACACGACAGTTCGGCTCCGCATGCTCGCGTGCCTCGAAAGCGCGGCTTGCAGGGGTTTCCTCTTGGCGCCCGCGCATGGCGTCAGAAGGCGATAGGCTCGGGCTGTGAGCCACGACACGGACAAGCTGATTCGTCAGCTCTCACTCGTGGCCTTCCTCATGGCTGAACGGCGGCCGCTAACCGCCCGTGACATCAAGTCAAACGTGGAGGGCTACCAGGAGATGAGCGACGAGGCGTTCGCCCGCCGGTTCTATTCCGACCGGGCTGAACTCGTCGCTCTCGGCGTGCCGCTCGACTCACAGCGCGATGAG
>CAIWTI010000218.1 GCA_903915545.1 uncultured Actinomycetes bacterium
CTACGTGCGCCGCTGGCTGATCTGGAACGAGCCGAACCAACGGCGGTGGCTGATTCCCGACACGCCTGCGGTGTACGTCTCACGACTTCTCAACCCCGCGTACGCAGCGATCCACGCTGCGAATCGTCTAGCGCTTGTGGGTGGCGGGGTCGCCGCGCCCCGCGCCTCAACAGGTGGCGTCTCGCCCGTGGCTTGGATTGCGGGCATGGCGGCGGCACGCGCCCGGCTCGACGCGTACGCCCATAACCCCTATCCGCTCAACCAGGGCGAAACGCCTCTCTCGGGCGGGTGCATGCGTTGCATGACGATCACGATGTCGACGATTGGCCGCCTCGTCTCGTCGGTCAACACCGCCTTCGGGCCGCGGGTGCGGATCTGGCTCACCGAGTTCGGCTTTCAGACCAATCCCCCCGACCGGTATGTCGGCGTTTCCTACGCGAACCAGGCCCAATACATTGGCGAGGCTGCAGCGCGCGCCTACCTGACACCGAAGGTCGACATGCTCGTCCAGTACCTCCTCCAGGACGAGCCCGATCCTGCCCGCTGGCAGAGTGGCCTGCTGACGTCGACCGGGGCAGCGAAGCCCTCGTACTTCGCGTTCGAGATTCCACTTGCCGAGATGGCGCATACGTCGACCTCGGCGACGCTCTGGGCGCAGGTGCGGCCGACGATCGGCGGACGACGCTACGCGCTGCAGGAGCGTCGTGCCGGAGGCTGGGTGACGATCGGCGGCGTACTCCGTGCCGGAACGGGTGGCGTGGTTAAGCGCGTTGTCACGGCGCACAGGGGCGCGCAGTTCCGAATCGTTGACGCGGCCGCCGGGATTACGACCGCCCCGCTCACACTGACCTAAGCGTCGTTAGCCAAAGAGCGCGCCGACGCCCTGCGCGTTCGGGTCGCGAGGTGGGCGCAGCTCGCGCCAGGTGCATGACGCGGGGTCTTTGTCGTCTCGCCAGCGCAGCAGCTTGGTGCCGTGCCGAAACCGATCACCCTGCACCTTGTCGTAGCGCACCTCGACAACCAGCTCGGGTCGGATCGCTGCCTCTTCAAGCTCGCCGCTCCCCCACCGACTCGGCTCCGAGAATCGCCGCTCTGGCGCGTTGCCAAGGAGCGGCACGACACGAGCGGCAACCTCGGCCCGACCCTTCGCCGCCACCGCGCACGATCCGACGTAGTCGATGCCACCGTCTTCGCGGTAGAGACCTAGGAGGAGCGTTGCCACGTCTTCTGGGCGCCCCTTCCAACGAATCCCCACGACGACGCAGTCGGCGGACTTGTGCTCTTTGATCTTCACCACAGCCTCACGTGAGCCCGGAAGATAGGCCAGGTCGAGCCGCTTTCCGATCACCCCATCGAGTCCGAGCGACTCGAACTGATCGAGCCACGAGCGCGCGGCCGCAAGGTCGGTCGTCGCCGGCGAGACTACGAACCCGTCGGCCCGGCGTTCGAGTTCAGCACGACGCTTGCGAAGCGGCTGCTGCCAGAGCTCTTCGCCGTCCCACACGAGAATGTCGAACGCGATGTACGCCGCGGGGATCTCAGCGGAGAGCTTGCGGATGCACGACTCGGCTGGATGAAGCCGCATCTGCATTGCGTCAAAATCAAGCGCGCCGTCACGCACGATCACGATCTCGCCATCAAGAGCGGACTCGGGCGGCAAGAGGTCACCGAGCGGCAGCAGCTCAGGGAAGTAGCGCAGCAGGGGCCGTCCGTTGCGCGACCAGAGCCGCAACCCGCCACCCACGTTCTCGAGAACGCCACGGAAGCCGTCCCACTTCGGCTCGTACTGCCATTCGTCACCCTCGGGGAGCTCACGAACGAGTTCGGCCTCCATTGGGGGAAAGGGAACGGGCGCCTTTGGCCCGTCGATCGGCGGCTCGTCAGCCATGTCCCCAGCAGACTGCCAGGTTCTTCGTTCCACCGCTTCCCACTTGCCGTCCCAGGTGAACGCGTTAACCTCACCCCATGGCTCACCCTTCAGGGAACCGCGTCGCAGTCACGGGAATCGGCGCAATCACGCCGCTCGGGCTCGATATCGCGTCGACGTGGGAGAGTGCGCTCGCAGGCAGGTCGGGGATCGACTACATCACGGCGTTCGACGCCTCCGACCAGCCGATCTCGATTGCGGCTGAAGTGAAGGGTTTCGACCCGACGACCGTCGCTTCGCCAAAAGAGGTCCGCAAGCTTGAGCGCAACGTCCTGCTTGCGCTCGCCGCGGGCACCGAGGCCCTCACCGATTCAGGACTCAAGGATTTCGACCCGACGCGCGTCGGGATCGTCTTCGGCTCAGCCGTCGGGGGTATTGGCGGCGTTGTCGACCAGTGGGACATCTACCGCGACCGGGGTGCCGACCGGGTCTCGCCAAGCTTTCTGCCAAACATCCTCGTCGACTCTGCGTCGGGCCAGCTCGCGATCAACCTTGGGATCCGCGGCCCCAACTTCGCTGTCGTCTCGGCGTGCGCCACCGGGTCACATGCGATCGGCGAAGGCGCCGAGGCTGTCCGCCGTGGCGATGTCGATGCCGTCCTCGCAGGCGGAACCGAGGCCTGCATCCATCCGATCATGCTCGCGGGGTTCACCGCGATGCGCGGCCTTGCCCACGAAGACGAGGTTCCCTCCGACGCGAGCCGCCCATTCGACGCGCGCCGCGCGGGTTTCGTGATGGCAGAAGGCTCAGGCGCCGTGATTCTCGAGAACTGGGAGCAAGCAGAGCGTCGTGGGGCGAAGATCTATGCCGAGGTACTCGGGTACGGCGCATCGAATGACGCGCACCACATGGCACAGCCGGAGCCCGAGGCGCAGGGCGTGGCCGCGATGATGCGCTCGGCCCTCGAACGCGCCGGAGTTGAGCGGGAGCGCGTCGGCTACATCAACGCGCATGGAACTTCCACCCCGCTCGGCGACCTCGCCGAGACGAAGGCGATCAAGAGCGTTTTTGGCGAACACGCCTACAACTTGGCCGTCTCGTCGACGAAGTCGATGATGGGCCACACGTTCGGTGCGGCCGGAGCGATCGAAGCGATCATGTGCATCCTCGCGCTCCACAACGGCGTGCTGCCGCCGACGATCAACTATCGCGAGCCCGATCCCGACTGCGACCTCGACTACGTGCCGAACGTGGCACGCCACGTGCAGGTCGACGTCGCTCTCTCAAACGCGATGGGACTCGGCGGCCACAACGGCTGCGTCCTCCTCGGCCGCGCGTAACGCCGCTACGACGACTTGCGGCCCGCGAACGCGAGGCCAATACCGAGCCCGACGATCGTCAGGCCACCGGCGCCGCCGACGAGACGAAGCCGCTTTGGTGAGCGCATGAACCAGGTGCGAGCCGAGCCTGCGAGCAGGCCCCAGATGCTGTCGGACACAAGGACGATCACCGAGAACGTGAAGCCGAGCACGATCAGCTGCAGCGGAACCTGGCCGCGTGAAGGCTCCGCGAACTGCGGCAGGATCGCCGCAAAGAACACGGCCACCTTCGGGTTGAGGAGACCAACGATCGCGCCTTCGCGCAGGATCGTTCGCGTGCTGCGTGGTGTCACGGCTGCGTCGAACACGTCGGCCAGCTCACGGCGGGCAAGGAATGTGCGAACGCCGAGGTAGACAAGGTAGGCCGCGCCGGCCAGCTTGATCGTCGTAAAGAGCGCCGCTGACTGCTCAACGACGACACCGACACCAAGCGCCACCGCAACCGCCTGCACAAACACACCGACGGAGTTACCGACGACCGTCGCGATCGCTGCCCGGCGGCCGAGCGCCACTGCCCTGCTGATCACAAACAGCACGCTCGGCCCTGGAATCGGCGCGATCACGAGCGACGCCAGGACGAAGGCGAGATACCGATCGCCCGACGTCACGGCTTGCGCTCCGGAAAGCGCTCGAGCCCATCGTCAGGGATCGGCTCCCACGGAGCGGCGTACGTGACGAACTGGCGGTACGACGGCCGGATGCCCGGATCGGTATCGAACGTCCCCAGGCGAATGCTGATCATCTCGTGGTCGACAGGATTCCGACTCCAGAGCGCACCGCCACATGAAGCACAGAAAAGCTTCGAAAAGCCGTCGGGCGGATCGTACGACTGCACGAGATCTTCACCGTGCGTGACATGCAGCGAGCCGGGCGCGATACGCGCCTGGGCGGACGAGCCACCACCGGTGCGCCGCTGACACCGGGTGCAGTGGCAGTACGAGGCAACGACGAGCGGTTCGGTCACCTCAAACCGAACGCCACCGCACAGACAGCCACCCTTGAGCGTTGCCATTGCGTCAGCCTAACGTCAGAAGAGCAGTCGCAACAAGGCGCACGTCCCACCGCCGAGCAGCACGACCACGAGGAACGGGAACCTGAGAGCGACCGCTCCCGCCGCCACCACAAGCGCCGGCAGACGGGCGTCGAGCACGAACTGATGGCCGGCTGTGACCGTCTGCGTCACAACGAGCGCCGCGAGCAACGGGACAGCCACCATCGTCGCAACACCTTCCCACCGTTCCGGCAGCGAACGCCCGGCAAAGAGCACGGGCCCA
>CAIWTI010000219.1 GCA_903915545.1 uncultured Actinomycetes bacterium
CCCCGTGCCGCTGGCAGACGCGCCCGAACGTGGCGTCGCCCGTGCAGTCGCGTGTGGATGCGTTGTTACAGAAGCGCTCCAAAGGACATCTGGTTGTGGTGAGGAGGGGGCGATAGCGTCAGCTGCATGACGACGAGCGTGCTGTTGACCGATCAGGAACCGACCACGCGAGGGTTTCTTGAGCGGCATCTCGCGTTGAGCGGGTTCGAGCTGATCGGGTCGGCCGAGCAGCGCCCCGACGTTGTCGTTGCCGGAACCGATCGAGACCTTGCTCGGTGGCGTGGGGAGGCTCCCGTGATCGTGCTCGGACGGCAGGATGCGGAGGTCGACGAGCGCCTGCGGGCGTTTCGCCTGGGCTGCGACGACTACGTCACGAGGCCGTTCCACTACGACGAACTCGTCGAACGCATCCGGGCGGTTGTGCGACTGACGCGCCCCGAGGATGCAGTACGGCTCGTCGCTGGGCCCTTGGAGCTCGATGCTCGCGCTCGCGTTGTGTTGCTCCACGGCACGCCGGTACCGGTGTCACGGCGGGAGTACGCCCTGCTGCGGCGGCTGGCCGTTGAACCAACCCGCACGTTCACGCGCGCTGAGCTGTTGCGCGAGATCTGGGAGTACCACGCCACGGCGCGCACGCGGGCACTCGACGTCGTCGTCTCGCGTTTGCGTCGGAAGCTGCGGCTCTATGCCCCCGAAGACGAGTTGCTCGAAACGGTGTGGGGCGTCGGCTACCGACTGCTCGGCGAGCTGCCAGGGCTCGGGGGTACCCGGTGATCGCGAACGCCTTAGAGCGGCAGCGTCGCGCCTTCGAGATCGAGGAGCGCGCGCTTCACAGGCAAGCCGCCGGCATAGCCGGTGAGCGAACCGTTCGAGCCGATGATGCGATGGCACGGCAGGACGATCGGAATCGGATTGCGATTCATCACCGTGCCGACGGCTCGCGCTGCCTTGGGGCGACCGACCTTCGCGGCGAGGCCACCGTACGTCTCGACGCGCCCGTAAGGGACACGCGCGAGCTCATGCAGCACCGCCTCGTTGAACTCGGCGACGCGCAGGTCGAGCGGGAGATCAAACGTGTGGCGCTTGCCTTCGAAGTACTCGTCGAGCTCGCGCCGAACCGTGTCGAGCGGCAGACGCAGCATACGAACACCAAACGTGCGCGCCACGTCGTCCTCGGCCTGGTCGGGCGTAAACGAGATTCGACACAGACCCTTGGCGGTTGCCGCCAGGAACAGGTCGCCAATGGGCGAGGGGACGATGTCGAACCGCACATCGACGATTCCTGCGGCTGCCGCAGCGGCGCGGAAGCGAGCATCGAGGTCAGGCGTCACGCTCATGGCTTCTCCTTAGTCGACGGACACCCGAGGAAGCAGCGGCGCGCGCGGCCTCCTCAGACGAGCCAAGCGCATCAGCGATCTCGGCGTAGTGCAGGTCGTAGCCGTAGCGCAGCACCACAGCGGCGCGCTCCTTTGGCGGAAGATCGTGGGTGAGATGGGCGATCTCTTCAAACGCCGCTTGGTCGAACCCGTCGTGGCCGGGAACCTCGAGGAGCGTCACGTCAACATCGGCTCGTGCTGCCGCATCGCGCGAGCTACCACGGAGTGCGTCCATCGCCGTGCGCGTCGCGATCGTGAAGACCCACGCACGGAGGTGCTCGCCATGTGAAAGGCGGTCGTAGCCGCGCAGCGCCTTGAGGAACGTCTCCTGCCACACGTCCTCGGCTTGCTGCCCCACAAGACGACGGAGGTAGCCAAGCACCGGGTCGGCGTGCTCACAGTAGAAGCTCTCGAAGGGTGGGATTGACTGCACGGCCTGCATCATTGACTGAAACGTGGCAGCCTGCGCGGTTGTGAGATGCGCTGTCGTCGGTCACGTCGAATGGACGGAGTTCGCGCTCGTCGACCACGTGCCGGCGCCGGGCAACATCGCCCACGCGTTCGACGACTGGGCAGAGCCTGCGGGCGGTGGCGCAGTGGTCGCAGTACAGATCCGCAAGCTCGCGGGAACGTGCGATTTCATCACCGCCCTCGGCGACGACGAGCTCGGCCACAAGTGCGCCGAGCGACTCGCCGAGACTGGGCTCTCGCTCACGGTCGAATGGTTCGGACGAACGCGACGTGCGATCACCCTGATCGACGAACACCGTGAACGCACGATCACAACCTTCGGGCCAAAGCTGCGACCAATCGCCGAATACGACTTCTCGGAGTACGACCTCGTGTTCTTCATCGCCGGCGAAGCCAACGTCCTGCGTGCCGCTCGCGCCGCACGGTTCCTCGCAGCCACAACCCGTGAAGTCGCAACGTTGCGTGAGGGTGGGGTGCACCTCGATCTACTCATCGGCAGCGGCCGCGATCCCGGCGAACACTACGACGGTGGTCTCGACGCCGCGATCGTTGTCGCCACCGAAGGAACCGACGGCGGTGTGATCAACGGGCAACGCTACGACGCGATCACGACGCCCGGGCCCGTCGTCGATACCTACGGGGCAGGCGACTCGTTTGCCGCCGCCCTTGCCTTCGCGCTCGCACGTGGCGACGGAATCGACGCAGCACTCGCACTTGCCGCACGCGCGGGTGCAGGGGTGGTTACGGGCAAAGGCCCGTACACATCCCAAATCTGGGCCTAGACGAGCCCTAAGCCCTCCGTAGAGCGCAATAGACGCCGTCGCGCGAGGTCAACGCACTCCTTCAGGTGGGCCGGGAACGCCTGGACCCGGGGAAGGAATTCCAAAAACCGCGTCGATTGGGGTAGACAGGTAGGGGAAAGTGGGTTAGAGTGGGGCGCGGTGGAACCCAGTGCTACTTGGCGAACATGAGCATTCACTCGACGACAAGAACCGCCTCACCCTCCCGGCGAAGTTCCGCAGTGAGCTGGGGGAGCGGGTTGTCGTCTCGCGCGGTCTTGACGGCTGCCTCTACGTCTACGCCGAGCGCGACTGGGAGAAGTTCCGTGAGCGCATCGCGTCGCTCGACCTGCTCAGTGCTGGTGGCCGGACGATGCAGCGGCGGTTCTTCGCCAGCGCATCGATCGCCGAGCTCGACCGTCAAGGTCGCCTCGTGATCCCGGCAGTGCTCCTCGAGCGCACGAGCATCGGGCGCGAAGTGACCGTCGCAGGAATCGACGACCACCTCGAGATTTGGGATCGGTCCGCGTGGGCCGCACTGCTGGCAGAAACGGAGGAGACAGCGGAAGATGTTGCCGAGCGTCTTGCCAACCGAGACTGACCACGTCCCCGTCCTGGCGGACGAGGTGCTCACGGCGCTCGACCCTCACCCCGGTGAGACCGTCGTCGACTGCACGTTCGGCGCAGGCGGCCACTCGGCCATGCTCGCGGCCCGGCTTCGTGGCGACGGCAAGCTCATCGCCATCGATCGCGACCCCACCGTCGAGCAGTACTTCGAGCGTTTCCGCCGCTCAACGGCCGCCAAGACGCGCCTCCTCAGTGGCGAGTTCTCGACCGTCCTCGAACAACTCGCAGAGAACGGCGTCAAGGCCGACGCGATCCTCATGGATCTCGGCGTCTCATCGATGCAGCTTGACCGGCCCGACCGCGGCTTCTCGTACGCCGTCGACGCGCCGCTCGACATGCGCATGGATCCGTCTGCCGACCTCTCAGCCGCTGACGTCGTCAACGAGTACTCCGAACAGGATCTCGCCCAAATCTTCAAGAGCTACGGCGAAGAGCGGTACGCCCGCCAGATCGCGCGAGCGATTCTCCGTCAGCGGATGAAGCAGCCCTACACCCGCACCGGCGAACTCGTCGACACGATCAAAGCGTCGATCCCAGCACCCGCGCGCTTTGGTGAAGGCCACCCAGCCAAGCGGGTCTTCCAGGCACTGCGTATCGAGGTCAACGACGAACTCGGCGCTGTCCAGCGCGCGCTCCCTGCTGCGCTCGAAATGCTTCGCCCTGGTGGCCGGCTCGCAGTGATCTCGTTTCACTCGCTTGAGGATCGGATCGTCAAGCAGTTCCTTCGCAACGAAGAGCAGGGCTGCACCTGCCCGCCGGAGTTCCCGATCTGCAACTGCGGTGCAAGCCCCTCACTTCGGGCCACTCCGCGGCGCGCGATTCGGCCGTCCGCGGCAGAGATCGCAAGGAACCCGCGCTCGCAGTCGGCTCGCCTTCGCGTGGCGGTGAAGAGTGGCTAGCGCTCGCTCAGCTGTCGCGGCTCCGGTTACCCGGCCGCGTCCCCGCCGAGCAACGCCAGAGGCAGCCCCGCGGCCTGCAACACGCACGCGCAATCGCGTTCGCACCGGGACACGCACAAGAGCGCGGTCCGGTGTCGTGTGGATCATTGTCGCGGGGGTCATCCTTGCCGGTGTCGTATTCGTCAATCTCGCGGTACTCCGCTTGAACCTTCGTGTCGATTCGGAGGTGCAGCTGCGTGCCCATCTCCGCGCCGAGAATGCGATGCTGCAGTCGCAGCTCTCAAGCGAACTCGCCTCGCCGCGCATCCAAAACGCGGCTCGTAAACAGGACGGCCTGAGTCAGGCCGATCCGTCAACGATCCGCTACATCAACCTGGCGCACTGATCGTGGGAGAGAAGCGGGCCAACAGTCGCATCCGCCTGTTGGCCGTCCTCTTTCCCATCCTCTTCGCCGGGGTGCTTGCCCGCGCGATCTACATCCAGGCCGCTGAACACACCAAGTTCTCGGGGATGGCGCAGCGGCAGCATCACTCGACCGTGACGGTGCACGCCGGACGAGGTCCGATCTTCGACCGCACCGGTGTTGAGCTTGCCGCTGGCGTCCAGAAGATGACGGTGTTTGCCGACCCGACGCAGATTCAGGATCCACGTGAGGTTGCGATGGCGGCTCACGACATTCTCGGTGTCAGCGCGAACAGCCTCTACCCGCTGCTGTTGAACACCAAGACGCAGTACGTCCCGATCCAACGCTTCGCCGATCCTGTCAAGGCCGCCCTGCTCGCGAAGAAGAAGATTCCCGGCATCGGGTTCCTGCCAGAAGAACAGCGTGGCTACCCGCAAAACAACGTTGCCTCGCAGGTCATTGGTTTCGCTGGCACAGACAACAAGGGCCTTGAGGGTCTCGAGTATCAGTACGACCATGTCCTTTCGGGTCGGGCCGGCACTCAGACGATCGTTCAAGATCCGTTTGGGCGCGCGATCGACGTCATCAGCTCCCGGCCGGAGCGCGAAGGCCAGCCGCTCTTCTCGACGATCGACCACACGATCCAGGCGAACGCCGAGGCCGTGCTCCGAGAGACGATGGCGAAATGGGGTGCCAAGGACGCCACGGCTGTCGTGCTCGACCCGAAGACGGGTGAGGTGCTCGCCATGGCGCAGGCACCGGGCTACAACGCGAACAGCACGCCAACCGTGTCGCAGGCCGTCCAGCGCAATCGCGCTGTCACCGATACGTACGAGCCGGGATCAACATTCAAGCTCGTCACCGTTACGGCGGTGTTGTCGGAAGGGCTCGTGACGCCGAAGACGCGGTTCACGTTGCCGTACTCGCTCCGTGTGGCCGACCGTACCGTCCACGACGCTGAGCGCCGCGGCACCGTCAACTACAGCGTCAGCCAGATTCTCAAGTACTCGTCGAACGTCGGCGCGATCACGCTAGCCGAGAAGCTCGGCTCACCAGCGCTCTCGCGCTGGATCGCGAAGTTTGGCTTCGGCCACACGACCGGGATCGACTTCCCCGGTGAGTCGCCCGGGCTGATGCTCCCGCTCGACCAGTGGTCAGGATCAACGATCGGCAACGTACCGATCGGCCAAGGCGTCGCCGTCACGCCGATCCAGATGGCATCGGTGTACGCAGCCGTTGCGAACGGTGGCGTCTGGATCCAGCCGCATCTCGTGAGCAAAGTCGGTGGCCGTGTCCTCACCGGGTTCGCGCACCGACGGCTGATGTCACCGCTCGTCGGCCGCGAGGTCAAGACGATGCTCACCGGTGTCGTTGAGGCAGGCACCGGTATCGAAGCTGCCATCCCTGGTTACTCGGTCGCGGGTAAGACCGGAACCGCCCAGAAGCCCGATGGGCGCGGCGGGTACTCGAAGTACAACTACGTCGCGTCGTTCGTCGGGATGGTGCCCGCAAGCGATCCGAAGCTCGTTTTGCTCGTCACGGTCGACGAGCCGCGGGGCGCAATTTTCGGCGGTGTCGTTGCCGCCCCGGCGTTCCAAGAGATCGCGAAGTTCGACCTCCAGTACCTCGAAGTGCCACCGGATCAGCCGGCAACCCGCACCACCCTCGGCGCGCACTAGCGGTGCCGGTCGTTCGGGCCTGTAACCGCGCTCGTTAGACTCGACCCGATGCTCCTCGAGCTTGTGAGCGCAGCGGTCGGCTCGACCGAGCTGGTGAATGCCGCTCCGGGTGAGGTGACGGATCTCGCCTACGACACCCGTGCCGTCTCACCAGGCGCCCTCTTCTTCTGCGTACGAGGTGGCCGGTTTGACGGTCACGACCTGGCCGCCGAAGCCGTCGAACGGGGCGCGCATGCACTTGTCGTTGAGCGACCGCTAGAGCTTGCTGTTCCGCAGATCGTTGTTCCCGACGCCCGCGCCGCCATGCCGCTTGCGGCGGCGGCGTTCTTCGGCGATCCAACGGCGACCCTCGACGTCGCAGCCTTCACGGGTACGAACGGGAAGACGACCTCTGCGTACCTGCTCGACGCGATTCTGCGGGCGGCGGGGTGGAGCACAGGTCTGCTCACAAACATTGAACGGCGTGCGGGAGGTGAGTCACTGCCGACAGGCCTGAACACGCCCGAGGCGATCGACGCACAGCGGATCTTCCGCCAGATGCTCGACGGCGGCGATACCGCGTGTGTGATGGAGGCGACGTCGATCGCGTCCTCCCAGGGGCGACTTGCCGGAACACGGTTCGCAGTTCTCGTGTTCACCAACCTCACGCAAGACCATCTCGACTTCCACGGCTCGATGGACGAGTACTTCGAGGCGAAGCGGCGCCTATTCGATCAAGCGACGATTGCGGTGATCAACACGGCTGATGCGTGGGGTCAGAAGCTCGCCGCGACGATCCCTGGCGCGATCACGTTCGCTGCTGACTCAGAGATCCTCGACGGCGTCTCACTCGCGCTGCGGGGCAGCTTCAACCGAGCGAACGCTGCTGGGGCGGCACTTGCTGCGCGAGCTCTTGGTGTTGACGATGCGGCGATCCGCAGAGGGCTTGAGAGCGTCCGCGGGGTGCCTGGGCGATTTGAGGCGATCGAAGAGGGGCAGCCATTCGCTGTCATCGTTGACTACGCCCACACCCCCGA
>CAIWTI010000220.1 GCA_903915545.1 uncultured Actinomycetes bacterium
CTCCACCGCCTCGACTTCCGCGACGCCCACACCTTTCATCTCCACCATTCACTGACGGTCCCGTGCAGCGGCGTCGACCACATGGACTTCACCGCCGACGGCAAAGTCATCCTCGCGAGCTGCGAGTTCTCGGGCGAGATGCTCAAAATCGACGTTGCGACGCAACGCGTCGTCGGAACGATCCACCTTCCCGACTTCCCAGCTGGGATGCCCCAAGACGTGAAGCTCTCACCCGACGGCCGCGTCTTCTACGTCGCCGACATGCACGCGAGCGGCATGTGGGAGATCGACGCCAAACACTTTCGCGTGTTGAAGTTCCTGGCAACCGGATATGGCACGCATGGGCTCTACGTGAGTCGCAACACCCGCGACCTGTACATCACGAATCGCGGCGAAGGATCGATCTCCGTCCTCGACTTCGCAACGCGCAAGCTTGTCGCGAAGTGGCGCATTCCGGGCGGTGGCAGCCCCGACATGGGTGGCGTCTCGGCCGACGGCAAGGTGCTCTGGCTCTCGGGCCGCTACAACGGCGTCGTCTACGCAATCTCGACGCGCAATGGAAAGCTGCTCGCCAAGATCCCGGTTGGCAGCAGCCCACACGGCCTGTGCGTGTGGCCCCAGCCCGGTCGCTACTCGCTCGGGCACACCGGCATCCTGCGCTAGCTCAGCGCATCGACGGCCGAGTTCCACTCTAGGATCGGCCGATGCGTGAAGCGAACCAGCGAACCCTCCCGTGGGGGCGTCCGCGCTACGAGCTCGCGCTGCTCGCGCTCGTTGCGGCGGTAGCCCTCTTCCCCGTTCCAGGCGGAAACCCACAAGACATCTCGCGCGCGTGTTTGGCCGAGGCGCTGACACACGGCCACCTCTCGAACGACACATGCCTCCAGGGAAGCGTTGATTACGCGACCCGCAACGGACACCTCTATTCGGACAAGGCCCCCGGGCTCTCGATCGTTGAAATCCCTGTTGTTACAGCGTTCGACGCCCTGCCGTTTCGTAGTGGTTTGGATTGGCGGCTCTGGCTCATGCGGATCTCAACCGTCGGTCTGGCGTTGATCGGGTGCGCCTTTCTCGTTGGGCGAGTCCTGGAAGGGCTCCATCCGGGAGTCGGTTCTCTCGGCATCGTCGTTTTCGGGCTCGGCACGCTCGCCGGTTCGCTCGCCCAGGTCAGCTTTGAGCACCTTCCTGCGGCTCTCGCGACCTTCGGTGCATTCCTCTTGGCCTGGCGCAACCGCCCGCTTGCAGCGGGGCTCGCTGCAGGTGCCGGATTGCTCGTTGAGTACGAGAGCGGTATCGCGCTCACAGTCATTGCGGCCTACGTCGCCCTTCGCGGCATCCCATCGCTTACCCGGTACGCAGTCGGCGTACTCCCCGGTGTCGTCGCGCTCGGTTCCTACAACTGGGCTGCGTTCGGTGCGCCGTGGCACCTCTCGTATCACTATGTCGCTGCATCGTTCGCCGGAGCGCAGGGCCAGGGGCTCTTCGGGATCAGCGCGCCAACATTGCACGGGTTCGCGGCGGTGCTCGCAGGAAACGGAGGACTGCTCTTCGTGTCACCGGTCCTCGCTCTGGCTGCTCTCGGATTGATCCGGTTTGGCCGAGAACACCGCGCCGAAGCCCTGGTCGCAGGAACGATCACCGCGTTGCTCGTGATCAGCGACGCGGGCTACTTCCTACCGTATGGAGGATCGTCTCCCGGGCCGCGATTTGTCGCACCCGCCCTACCGTTTCTCCTGTTGGGTCTCGCCGAGGCTTTCCGGACGCGACCGCGCCTGACCCTTCGACTCGCGGCCCTCTCGGTCGTCACCGCCACCCTCGTTTCGCTTTCGTGGACGAGCGGGGTAGCCGTGATGCGAAACACGGTGTGGGCTGAACTGTTCCGCGCTCCGTTTGAGCGGTCGTCGAACCACCTTGTTCGCGCGATCCCCCCGAGCGTGTTCGGCTCATCTGCGGCAGGCAAGTGGATCGAAGTTGCCGTCGTTCTCTTTGGTGCACTCGCCGCATTCATGCTGGCACGGAAGGCGCTTCCGCCACGGCCGACCCCGGTACGGCCAACACCGAGACGCCTCGTGCGTGCCGCTGTAACGGTCGCCCTCGTGGCCGCAATCGACACCTGCGCCGTGTTGGGTTACCCGTCGGGGAACGGGTATCAGCCGCGCCACTCACCGTTCAACGTTGGCGTCTCAGCATCACCCACCACGTCGTATGTCGGCGGCGAAGTCAACTACCGGGTCGACGTCACGAACGAGAGCGACGTCGTCCTCCTATCCGACGTCATTTTGACGCTCACGTTTGCGCCAGGGATGCATCTCGTTGGCGCGCCAAAGCTGCTCTCCGGAATCGGCTGTAC